>NZ_JBHUZM010000128.1:0-22050 GCF_042667665.1 Streptomyces sp. NPDC057307
GGTGTCAGGCCGAACCCGCCGGATAAAGCCCCCGCGGCAGCTTCGACGCCGCCGGCTCGTCCAGCAGCCAGAGCGTCCGCGCGCGGCCGTACGCGCCCGCCGCCGGGGCCTGGATCTCGCCCGCGCCGGAGAGGGCGATCTCCGCCGCCTCCGCCTTGTCCTCGCCCGCCGCCAGCAGCCAGACCTCGTGCGCCGCGCGGATCGCCGGCAGGGTCAGGGAGATGCGCAGCGGTGGCGGCTTCGGGGCGCCGTGGACCGCGATCACCGTGCGTTCCGTCTCCCGGACGCCCGGCAGCTCAGGGAAGAGCGAGGCCACGTGCGTGTCCGGGCCCACGCCGAGCGTCAGGACGTCGAAGGACGGGACCCGGGCGTGGTCCTCCGGCCCTGCGGCCGCGGCCAGTTCGGTCGCGTACGCGGCGGCCGCCGCCTCGATGTCGGAGCCGTACGGGCCGTCGGAGGCCGGCATCGCGTGCACCCGTGAGGGGTCCAGCGGTACCGAGTCCAGCAGCGCGGACCGCGCCTGGGTGATGTTGCGCTCCGGGTCGCCCTCCGGCAGGAAGCGTTCGTCGCCCCACCAGAGGTCGAGCCGGGTCCAGTCCACCGCGTCCCGGGCGGGCGCGGTCGACAGCGCGGCCAGCAGGCCGTTGCCGTTGCGCCCGCCCGTGAGGACGATCGACGCGGAACCGCGCGCGGCCTGGGCGTCCACGATCTTCGTGATCAGCCGGGCCGCCGCGGCCTGCGCCATCAGCTCCTTGTCGCGGTGGACGACGAGTTGCGGCACGCTCACTTCGACGCCGCCTTCTTCGCGGCCGCGGCGCGCGCCGGAGCCGCCGCCTTCTTCGCCGCGGGAGCGCCGTCGTCCGCCTTCGCCGCCTCCAGCCGGTCCACGCCGAACCGCAGCGTCGCCGCGTACGTGTCGTCCGGGTCCAGCCTGCGCAGCTCCTCGGCGATCAGCTCCGAGGTCTCGCGCCGGTTGAGCGCCACCGCCCGGTCCGGCTGGCCCTCGATGGCCAGCGTCGCCAGGGAGCCGTCCGTCCGCCGCAGCTCGATCCGCCCGCAGTCGGTCTCCATCCGGACGGCCGTGAGGCCGGGGCCGGCCGAGACCGAGCGGGTGACCGGGACGTGCAGCCGCTCCGCCAGCCACATGCCGAGCAGCTCGCAGCTGGCGTTCAGCTCCTCGCCCTCCACCCGGACCGAGGTGACCTTGCAGTCGACCTGGTCCAGCGCGGCGGCCAGCATCGAACGCCACGGGGTGATCCGGCTCCACGCCAGGTCCGTGTCGCCGGGTGTGTAGACGGCGGCGCGGGCCTTGAGCTCCTCGATCGGGTTCTCGGCGGCGTACGTGTCCGTCACCCGCCGCTGGGCCAGGGTGCCCAGCGGGTCCTTGGCGGGGTTGTCCGGCGCGTTGGCCGCCCACCACACCACCACCGGCGCGTCCGGCAGCAGCAGCGGCAGGACGACCGACTGGGCGTGGTCGATGACGTCGCCGTACAGCCGCAGCACGACCGTCTCGCCGGTGCCGGCCTCCACACCCACCCGTACCTCGGCGTCGAGACGCGCCTTGGACCGGTCGCGCGCCGAGCGGGAGACCCGCTTGACGACGACCAGCTTGCGGGACGGGTGCTCGCGGGACGCCTCGTTGGCGGCCTTGAGCGCGTCGTAGGCGTTCTCCTCGTCGGTGACGAGGACCAGGGTGAGGACCATGCCGACGGCCGGGGTGCCGATCGCCCGGCGCCCCTCTACCAGCGCCTTGTTGATCTTGCTGGACGTGGTGTCCGTAAGGTCGATCTTCATGGCCGACGCCAGCTCCGTCCGTGTCGTGCGAGCATTTCGTCCGCCTCGACCGGACCCCAGGTCCCGGACTCGTACTGCGCGGGCTTGCCGTGCTTGTCCCAGTACTGCTCGATCGGGTCGAGGATCTTCCAGGACAGCTCGACCTCCTCCGTACGGGGGAAGAGGTTGGAGTCGCCGAGCAGTACGTCGAGCAGCAGTCGCTCGTACGCCTCGGGGCTGGACTCCGTGAAGGACTCGCCGTAGGCGAAGTCCATCGAGACGTCCCGCACCTCCATCGCCGTGCCGGGCACCTTCGAACCGAACCGCATGGTCACGCCCTCGTCCGGCTGGACCCGGATGACCAGGGCGTTCTGCCCCAGCTCCTCGGTGGCCGTGTGGTCGAAGGGGGAGTGCGGGGCCCGCTGGAAGACGACCGCGATCTCGGTGACCCGGCGGCCGAGCCGCTTGCCGGTACGGAGGTAGAACGGGACGCCCGCCCAGCGGCGGTTGTCGATCTCCACCTTCACCGCGGCGTAGGTGTCGGTCTTCGACTTGGGGTCGATGCCGTCTTCCTGCAGATAGCCGACGGCCTTCTCGCCGCCCTGCCAGCCCGCGGCGTACTGCCCGCGCACCGTGTCCTTGCCGAGGTCGTGCGGCAGCCGTACGGCGCCGAGGACCTTGGTCTTCTCGGCGGCCAGCGCGTCCGCGTCGAAGGAGGCGGGCTCCTCCATGGCGGTGAGCGCCAGCAGCTGCAGGAGGTGGTTCTGGATGACGTCACGCGCGGCGCCGATGCCGTCGTAGTAGCCGGCCCGGCCGCCGATGCCGATGTCCTCGGCCATGGTGATCTGCACATGGTCGACGTACGACCGGTTCCAGATCGGCTCGAAGAGGGTGTTCGCGAAGCGCAGCGCCAGAATGTTCTGGACGGTCTCCTTGCCCAGGTAGTGGTCGATCCGGAAGACCTCGTTGGACGGGAAGACCTCGTGCACGACCTTGTTGAGCTCCTGCGCGGAGACCAGGTCGTGGCCGAACGGCTTCTCGATGACGGCGCGCCGCCAGGAGCCGTCCTTCTGGTCGGCCAGCCCGTGCTTCTTGAGCTGCTTGACGACCTTCGGGAAGAACTTCGGGGGTACGGAGAGGTAGAAGGCGAAGTTGCCGCCCGTGCCCTGCACCTTGTCGAGGTCCTCGATCGTGGACTTCAGATTCTCGAAAGCCTGGTCGTCGTCGAAGTCACCCTGGACGAAGCGCATCCCCTGGATGAGCTGCTGCCAGACCTCCTCCCGGAACGGCGTACGGGCGTGCGCCTTGACGGCGTCGTGGACCTCCGCCGCGAAATCCTCGTCCTGCCACTCACGACGGGCGTAGCCGACGAGCGAGAAGCCCGGCGGCAGCAGGCCGCGGTTGGCGAGGTCATAGACGGCCGGCATCAATTTCTTACGGGACAAATCGCCCGTGACGCCAAAGATGACCAGGCCCGACGGCCCCGCGATACGCGGGAGCCGTCGGTCCGCGGCGTCACGAAGCGGATTCGCTCCGTGGGTTGCGGTCAAGGGTTCAGTCCTCCGAAGGGGCGAGGCGCTTGAGTTCCGCCTCGGTCGACTTGAGCAGGTCGGTCCAGGACTTCTCGAACTTGTCGACGCCCTCGTCCTCGAGCACCTGGACGACGTCGTCGTAGGAGATGCCCAGCTTCTCGATGGCTTCGAGATCCGCGCGCGCCTGGTCGTACGTACCCCTCACGGTGTCACCGGTGACCGCTCCGTGCTCGGCGACCGCGTCCAGAGTGGCTTCGGGCATGGTGTTCACGGTGTGCGGGGCGACCAGGTCGTCGACGTACATCGTGTCCCGGTACGCCGGGTCCTTGACGCCCGTCGAGGCCCACAGCGGCCGCTGCTTGTTGGCCTGGACACGGTCCAGCGCCGCCCAGCGGTCGGCGCCGAAGACGTCTTCGTACGCCTCGTAGGCCAGCCGGGCGTTGGCGACGGCGGCCTTGCCGCGCGCGGCCTTCGCCTCGTCGGTGCCCAGCGCGTCGAGCCGCTTGTCGATCTCGGTGTCCACACGGGACACGAAGAAGGACGCCACCGAGTAGATCTTCGAGAGGTCGAGGCCCGCGTCCTTCGCCTTCTCCAGACCGGAGATGTACGCGTCCATGACCTCGCGGTAGCGCTCCAGCGAGAAGATCAGCGTCACATTGACACTGATGCCCCGGGCAATCGTCTCGGTGATCGCCGGGAGGCCCGCCTTCGTGGCCGGGATCTTGATGAGGGTGTTCGGACGGTCCACCAGCCAAGCGAGCTGCCTGGCCTCGGCGACGGTCGCCCGTGTGTTGTGCGCCAGCCGCGGGTCGACCTCGATGGAGACACGGCCGTCCTGGCCCTGCGTCTCGTCGAAGACCGGCCGCAGGATGTCGGCGGCGTCACGGACGTCCGCCGTCGTGATCATCCGGACGGCTTCCTCGACGGTGACCCGGCGGGTCGCCAGGTCGGTGAGCTGCGTCTCGTAACCGTCGCCCTCCGAGATCGCCTTCTGGAAGATCGAGGGATTGGTGGTCACGCCCACGACGTGCTGCTGGTCCATCAGTTCGGCGAGGTTGCCGGATGTGATGCGCTTGCGCGACAGGTCGTCGAGCCAGATCGCGACGCCTTCGTCGGAGAGGCGCTTGAGTGCGTCTGTCATGAGAGTTGCATCTCCTACTTGTCGTATACCTGCGTCAGCGCGCCACGGCGGCGAGAGATTCCCGAGCGGCGGACGCGACCGCGTCCGCGGTGAATCCGAACTCCTGGAAAAGGACCTTGCCGTCGGCCGAAGCGCCGAAGTGCTCCAGCGAGACGATGCGGCCGGCCTCGCCCACGAAACGGTGCCAGGTGAGCCCGATCCCGGCCTCGACCGCCACCCGCGCCTTCACGGAGGGCGGCAGGACACTGTCCCGGTACGCCTGGTCCTGCTCCTCGAACCACTCGACCGACGGCATCGACACGACGCGGGTCGCGATCCCCGCGGCCTGAAGCCGGTCGCGCGCCTCGACGGCCAGCTGCACCTCGGAGCCCGTACCGATCAGCACCACCTGGGGCTCACCGCCCTCGGCCTCGAAGAGCACGTAACCGCCCTTGGCCGCGCCCTCGTTGGCCTCGTACGTCGGCACGCCCTGACGCGTCAGCGCCAGCCCGTGCGGCGCGCCCTTGGCGTGCCGCTTGAGGATCTCGCGCCACGCGATCGCCGTCTCGTTGGCGTCGGCGGGACGCACGATGTTGAGACCGGGGATGGCACGCAGGACGGACAGGTGCTCGACCGGCTGGTGCGTCGGGCCGTCCTCGCCGAGACCGACGGAGTCGTGCGTCCAGACGTAGGTGACGGGCACCTGCATCAGCGCCGCGAGCCGGACGGCCGGGCGCATGTAGTCGGAGAACACCAGGAAAGTGCCGCCGTAGATACGGGTGTTGCCGTGCAGCGCGATGCCGTTCATCGTCGAACCCATGGCGTGCTCGCGGATGCCGTAGTGCACCGTGCGGCCGTACGGGTCGGCCTCCGGCAGCGGGTTGCCCGCCGGGAGGAACGACGACGTCTTGTCGATCGTGGTGTTGTTGGACCCCGCGAGGTCGGCGGAGCCGCCCCACAGCTCGGGAATGACCGCACCGAGCGCCTGGAGCACCTTGCCGGACGCGGCGCGGGTGGCGACACCCTTGCCGGTCTCGAAGACGGGGAGCTTCTTCTCCCAGCCCTCGGGCAGCTCGCCCGCGCGGACCCGGTCGAACGTCGCGGCACGCTCGGGGTTGGCCGTACGCCACGCGGCGAACGTCTTCTCCCACTCGGCGCGCGCCTCCCGGCCCCGGTCGAGCGCCTGGCGCGTGTACGCCAGGACCTCGTCGTCGACCTCGAAGCTCCGCTCGGGGTCGAAGCCCAGCACCCGCTTGGTCGCGGCGACCTCCTCGTCGCCCAGCGCCGAGCCGTGCGCGGCCTCGGTGTTCTGCGCGTGCGGGGCGGGCCAGGCGATGATCGAGCGCGCGGCGATGAACGAGGGGCGCTCGGTCTCGTCCTGCGCGGCCTTCAGCGCACGCGCCAGACCCACCGGGTCGAGATCGCCGCTCGGCAGCTGCTCGACGCGCTGGACGTGCCAGCCGTACGCCTCGTACCGCTTGAGGGTGTCCTCGGAGACGGCCGTCTCGGTGTCACCCTCGATGGAGATGTGGTTGTCGTCCCACAGCAGGACGAGGTTGCCCAGCTTCTGGTGGCCGGCCAGCGACGACGCCTCGCCGGAGACACCCTCCTGGAGACAGCCGTCACCCGCGATCACCCAGATGGTGTGGTCGAAGGGAGAGGTTCCCCGGGCGGCGTCCGGGTCGTACATGCCGCGCTCGTAACGGGAGGCCATCGCCATGCCCACACCGTTGGCGACACCCTGGCCGAGCGGCCCGGTGGTGGTCTCGACGCCGACCGTGTGGCCGTACTCCGGGTGCCCCGGGGTCTTCGACCCCCAGGTGCGGAACGCCTTCAGGTCGTCCAGCTCCAGGCCGTAGCCCGCGAGATACAGCTGGATGTAGAGAGTCAGCGACGAGTGGCCCGCGGAGAGAACGAACCGGTCGCGTCCGGTCCACTGCGCGTCGGCCGGGTCGTGCCGCATCAGCTTCTGGAAGAGCACGTAGGCGGCGGGCGCCAGGCTCATCGCCGTACCGGGATGGCCGTTGCCGACCTTCTGTACGGCATCCATGGCCAGGACGCGGACGGTATCGACCGCCTTGCGGTCCAGGTCGGTCCACTCTTCGAGATCTGTGGTGGTCGGCTTGGTGCTCACCCTGAGTCAGGGCTCCTCTCCACATGTCGAATCCCGGTGTCTGAGGGCGCACCGGTTCGCTGTCGAGCCTACCCTCGTGGCGCCGCGCGACCATTCCCGTCCACTTCCGTAAAGAAGAGACACCGTCAGGGTGCCGGGCAGGTGCCGGGAGAGTGTCCGGCACGCCTCCCGGGGGCGACCGCGCGCCGGAGTTCGACACCCGGCCCGACCGCGCGCCGGGGGCTCCGACCAGGCGTCAACACGAGCCCACCCCCGCGAAGAACGACGTATGGGCAACGTCTAGAGTGGCGTGGTACGCGCAAGTCTTTATCGGGCCTTCACGCCCGGAGCTTGCTGGGATTTCTCTGTCTGGGGTGTGCGTGACGGCCGTCGAGTCCCGACCCGCAGGGGTCGTCCTGACTCCGAGCCCGGGGGGCCATCGGCCGTTCGGGGCCCGCGTCAAAGCGTTCGTGGCGCTGACCAAACCACGGATCATCGAGCTGCTGCTCATCACCACCGTCCCGGTGATGTTCCTGGCCGAGCAGGGCGTACCGGACATGTGGCTGGTACTTGTCACCTGTGTCGGCGGGTATCTGTCCGCCGGCGGTGCCAACGCGCTGAACATGTACATCGACCGCGACATCGACGCGCTGATGGACCGCACGTCGCAGCGCCCGCTGGTCACCGGCATGGTGTCGCCGCGTGAGGGCCTCGTCTTCGGGTTCGCCCTGGCCGTGATCTCGACGCTCTGGTTCGGTCTGCTGGTCAACTGGCTGTCGGCGGCGCTCGCGCTCGGCGCGCTCCTGTTCTACGTCGTCGTCTACACGATGATCCTCAAGCGGCGCACCTCGCAGAACATCGTCTGGGGCGGCATCGCCGGCTGTATGCCGGTCTTCATCGGCTGGTCGGCCGTCACCAACTCGCTGTCCTGGGCCGCCGTCATCCTCTTCCTCGTCATGTTCTTCTGGACGCCGCCGCACTACTGGCCGCTGTCGATGAAGGTGCGCGAGGACTACGCGCGGGTGGGCGTGCCCATGCTCCCCGTCGTCGCGTCGAACCAGGTCGTGGCCCGCCAGATCGTGCTCTACAGCTGGGTGATGGTCGCGGTGTCGCTGCTGCTGACGCCGCTCGGCTACACCGGCTGGTTCTACACGGCGGTGGCCCTGGTGGCCGGCGGCTGGTGGCTCTGGGAGGCGCACGGCCTCCAGTCGCGCGCCAAGTCCGGTGCGACGGGCGGCAAGCTCAAGGAGATGCGGCTGTTCCACTGGTCGATCACCTATGTCTCGCTGCTCTTCGTGGCCGTCGCGGTGGACCCCTTCCTCCGGTAGCCGCTTCTTCGGTAGGTGCTTCTCCTGCCGCCCCCTCGCTCGTCGGCCCCTTCCCTCGCCCGTACGGCTACCCGTCGGTAGCATGTCGGCCATGGCAGAGACCGAGGTTGACGAGCAGAGCGGCGACGGCGCGCGTGCGAGCCGGCAGGCCGTACGGGACGAGCGGAACGCGGCCCGACTGGCCAGGCGGATCGGCGCGTTCGCGAAACGGCACGGCGGTACCGCCGAGGGCCAGCTCTCGTATCTGGGCCGGGCCGGCACCCGCATCGTGCTCGTGGCGCAGGACGGCGACTGGGGCGATCTGGTCGCCCCCTCGCACGACGTGGCGCTGAAGGCCGTCGAGAAGGCCGGGATCACCGTGCACGAGTCCTTCGACGGCGAGTTCGCCGCGAAGGTCCGCACCGGCCCGTACGAGTGGACCCGCATGGCCGGCATCCAGCTCGGCGGGCCCGCCAACGGGTAGCGCGGTCGCCCGCGCGGACCTCGATCGCCGGGCAGACCAACACCCGAGCGCGCCTTACCCGTTAGGACTGTAGGGATACGGTCCACGACGGGAAGCGCCATGATCGAGACAACGACTCTGGTGGACCAGAACTGCCACGGCGTGCTCCGTACGGAGCTGGGCCTCGGCACCTTCGAGGCCCAGCTCGGCAGGACCGCGGGCCCGCCCGCCGCGGGCACCACCTTCTTCGACACCCAGACCGGATTCGCCGTACGGCGCTGGTGCCCGCCGCTCCTGGGACTGGAGCCGCACACCTCGCCCGCCGGCTATCTCGCCCGGCGCCGGGAGCTGGGCGTCCTGGAGGCCGGGCGGCGGCTGTTGCGCGGCACCGGCATCACCACCTATCTGGTCGACACCGGGCTGCCCGGTGATCTGACCGGCCCCGAGGAGATCGCGGCGGCCGGCGCCGCCGAGGCCCGCGAGATCGTACGGCTCGAACTGCTCGCCCAGCAGGTGGCCGACACCTCGGGCACCGTCGACTCGCTGCTCGCCAACCTCGCCCACGCCGTGCACACGGCGGCCGGTTCCGCCGTCGCCTTCGTGTCCGTGACCGCCCTGCGCCACGCCGCCGCCCCGGCGTCCGAGCCGCCGGGAGCGGGCGAGGTACGCGCCGCCGCCGGACGCTGGCTCACCCGGCGGCGGGTGGGCGGCCGGCTCACCGACCCCGTACTGCTGCGGCATCTGCTGTGGACCGCCGTCGCCACCGGGCTGCCCCTCCAACTGCACGCGGGCGGCGGCGCCGAGGAGTGCCGGGGCGTCTGTTCCGGCGGTGGTCCCGCGCAGATCGCGGGCTTCGCGGCGGCCACGGCCGGGCTCGGCACCGACCTGGTGCTGCTGTACGGGAGGCCGTACCACCGGCACGCCGCCCGGCTCGCCGGGGCCTACCCGCACGTGTACGTCGATCTCGGCCCGGCCCTCGCGCACACCGGGGCCCGCGCGGCGGACGTACTGGCGGAGGTGCTGGAGCTGGCGCCGTTCGGGAAACTGCTCTACTCCAGCGGCGCGCGGGGGCTGCCCGAACTGCACGTGGTGGGCGCGCGGGTCTTCCGGCAGGCGCTGACAAGGGTGCTCGGCGGCTGGGCGGCGGACGGTTCGTGGGCGGTCGCCGACGCGCAGCGCGTCGCGGAGATGATCGCCTCGGGGAACGCCCGCCGGGTCTACGGCCTGGACGGTATGTGACGGCTCGTCAGGTCGCGGCGACCGCTCAGGCGGTGGAGAGCGCCGGGTCGGCGGGGTCCGCCTGCGCCGGGATCGCCGGGTCCGCCACGGGGCGCTCCCGCAGGCTCAACGCGAGCCGCAGCACCGCGATCCAGGTCAGCGCGGAGCCGAGCATATGGACGCCGACCAGGATCTCGGGCACGTCGGTGAAGAACTGGACGTAACCGATACCGCCCTGCGCCAGCAGGACGATCAGCAGGTCACGTGCCCGCGCGCGGGTGTCGTCCGGGGCGTCCACCACGCGCAGCACCAGCCACATCGCGATCGCCAGCGCGCAGACCAGCCAGGCCGCGGCGGAGTGCACGTGTGCCGCGTCGATCCAGCTCCACGGCATGCGCGGTACCTCGCTGCTGTCGCCCGCGTGCTTGCCGGAACCGGTCACCGTCGTGCCCAGGGTGATCAGCACCACCGTCGTGACGATCAGTGCCCAGGACAGCTTCCGTACGGGACGGGGGACCCGCGGCCGGGGCGTCGCCTCGCCCTCACGGGTGCGTTGCCAGACGAGCACGGTGACGGTGAGCAGGGCGTTGGCGAGCAGGAAGTGGACGGCCACTGTCCAGGGGTTGAGCTGCATATGGACCGTGATGCCGCCCATGACGGCGTTCACCACCACCAGCCAGAACATGCTCCAGGCGAGCCGACCGAGGCCGCGCCGCCGGGGCTTGGCCGACCGGGCCGCCACGATCGCCCAGCCGACGGCGGCCGACAGGACGTACGTCAGCATCCGGTTGCCGAACTCGATCGCGCCGTGCAGACCCTGCTCCGGCGTCGCGAACAGGCTGTCGTCCGTGCACTTCGGCCAGGTGTCGCAGCCGAGCCCGGAGCCCGTGAGCCGGACGGCGCCGCCGGTGACGATGATGACGACGGTCATCACGACGGCGGAGAGCGCGGCGCGCCGGAGGATTCGGGGGGAGGGCGTCCAGCGCTGGGCGATGTAGTCGAGGGGGTTCCACACGGCAACCATGGTAGGCGGGCGTTTGTGAACGCAGTCACGAGGGGGTCCCCGCGCGTCGGCGCGCTACTCCCAGCGGAAGAGACGGGCCGCCGCCCCGAGCCCGAGCACCGCCCAGACGGCCAGCACCCCGAGGTCGTCCCAGGGCATCCCCGCACCGTGCTGGAGCACGTCCCGCAGCCCCTCGGAGAGGGCCGAGATCGGCAGCAGACCGAGCAACGTCTGCGCCACGTCGGGGAACTTGTCCATCGGTACGATCACGCCGCCGCCCACCAGCAGCAGCACGAACACCAGATTCGCCGCCGCCAGCGTCGCCTCGGCCTTGAGCGTGCCGGCCATCAGCAGCCCCAGCCCCGAGAACGCGGCCGTCCCGAGGACGAGCAGCAGCAGTACGGCGAAGGGATTGCCCTCCGGCGACCAGCCGAGCGCGAACGCGATGACCGTCAGCAGCACGATCTGGAGCACTTCGGTCACCAGGACCGAGAGCGTCTTGGCGCTCATCAGGGCCCAGCGCGGCAGGGGCGACGCGCCGAGCCGCTTCAGCACCCCGTAACGCCGCTCGAAGCCCGTCGCGATGGCCTGCCCGGTGAAGGCCGTCGACATCACGGCCAGCGCGAGGACGCCGGGGGCCAGGAAGTCGACCGACGCGCCCGAGCCCGTGTCGATGATGTCGACCGTCGAGAACAGCACCAGCAGCAGACTCGGGATGATCACGGTCAGCAGCAGCTGCTCACCGTTGCGCAGCAGCATCTTCGTCTCGAAGGCCGTCTGCGCGGCGATCATCCGCGACAGCGGCGCCGCGCCCGGGGCGGGTGTGTACGTACCGGCGCCCGTCCCCGCACCGGTACTCATCTCCGTATCGGTGCTCATGGACGCAGCTCCTTGCCGGTCAGTTCGAGGAAGACGTCCTCCAGCGTGTGCCGCTCGACGGAGATCTTCTCCGGCATCACCCCGTGCTGCGCGCACCAGGACGTCACCGTCGCGAGCAGTTGCGGGTCGATCGTGCCGCCGATCCGGTAGGCGCCCGGGGTCAGTTCGGCGGCGGCCGATCCGTCGGGCAGGGCCTTGAGGAGCGAGCCGACGTCGAGTCCGGGTCGGCCGGTGAAGCGCAGGGTGTTCTCGGCGCCGCCCCGGCACAGCTCCTCGGTGGTGCCGTGCGCCACGACCCGGCCGGCGTCGACGATGGCGACGTCGTCGGCCAGTTCCTCGGCCTCGTCCATGAAGTGCGTGGTGAGCACCGTGGTCACGCCGTCGGCGCGCAGCTCACGCACCAGGTCCCAGGTGGAGCGGCGGGCCTGCGGGTCGAGCCCCGCGGTCGGCTCGTCCAGGAACACCAGCTCGGGCCGGCCGACGACCGCCATCGCGAGCGAGAGCCGCTGCTGCTGGCCGCCGGAGAGCCGCCGGTAGGCCGTACGACCGCAGCCGCCGAGGCCGAGGCGCTCGATCAGCGCGGTCACGTCCAGCGGGTTCGCGTGCAGTGCGGCCATGTGGCGCAGCATTTCCTCCGCGCGGGCGCCCGAGTACACACCGCCCGACTGGAGCATCACGCCGATCCGGGGGCGCAGCCGCGCCGCGTCGGCCACGGGATCGAGTCCGAGGACGCGTACGGTGCCCTCGTCCGGCCGGCGATAGCCCTCGCAGGTCTCGATCGTGGTGGTCTTGCCGGCTCCGTTGGGGCCGAGGAGGGCGGACACCGTGCCCGCCCGGAACGCCAGATCGAGGCCGTTCACGGCGGTCCTGGCCCCGTACCGCTTGACCAGGCCCCGGATCTGGACCACCGGCTCTCCGACGACGCTGCGCATGCGGTCGAGTCTAGGCAGCGGGCCCGGGGCCCCCGTTCCGGGGGCGGTCAAACCGCTCGTTCGTGCGGTCGCCCCGATCTTCTTAGGTGACCCTCAGGGCTAGCTGTCCACGGGTGTCCAGGTAGTTCGGAGCGGTCCAGGACATGCAGGTCAGAGCGTGAGTGTCCGGTATCTCACCGGTAGTCCGTGAGAAGCGTGTGAGATGCGAGGAGGGATTCGGAAGCACTCCGGGTCCTCTGGCGTTCCTGGGCCGTCAGACGGCTGTACAGGGTCTTTGCGGCAGCAGAACGCCCCCGCTGTCGGAGCGGGGGCGTTCACCGACCGACGCCTTTGGGCTGGGGAGCGCCGACCGGGGTCTAGGGGGTCAGAGTCGACCGGTGAATGCCAGCCACGGGATGGCGGTCACGAAGCCAACGCCCACCAGCATTGCCAGCGACCAGAGCATTCGGCCAAGGGTGCGTTCGATCATCGGGGACCCCATCCGATTGCCTCGAGCTGACCGGAGGTGATCCCACCTGACCGACTGCTGACCGAGGGCGAGATCAAGGTGCTGGTGGCCCTAGCCACGACGGCCGGGGGGATGGTGCCCGACCTCAAGCCGGACGCCGATGACGTCCTGTCCCCACTCGTCGCGAAGGTAGAAGATTGGACTTGAGCCTGAGCCCCTGGACGCCGTTGTACGGACGCGTGAGCGCGTGGTGGCGCTGGACCCCGAACGGCTCAGAGGCTCACACGTCCGTATCCAGCGCAGTACTGGCCCCGGAATGACGAGAAGCCCCGCTCGTGTGGCAAGCGGGGCTTCTGTGCGTCTGCTCCGGGTGGAACTTGAGGAACAAGTGTCGCTCCTTGTTGCTCTCCTCCCGACACATAGGACTTGAGGGTCTGGCGCAGGATGAATCAATCTATTCGCGTCAAGGCGCTACCTTGGTCGTGCGGCGGACTGTCCTACCAGCCCGCCGCACGGGTCATGCGTTCTTAGGCACTGGTGACTACCAGGTAGCCGACCAGGACCATGAGCCCAGTCACGAGTAGCACCGTGATGAGGCGAACGGTCTGGTTGGGGCACGCGATAGCCTGCCGGACCGTTCGCCAGTAACCGGCGAACAACATCTTGTTCACCCCCTCTCTCGTCTCGGGACATGTCTACCGCATGGCACCGACTCGCCTCACACTCGATACTCGGCCGGATGAGTACTCGAACGCCATTCGAACTGCCCCCGCGAAACGGGGAGTTGGACCATGTCTTGCCCTGGTGGGAACACCTGACCTGTCGCGAGAGGTGCATCAACACAAGCCGGATCGAGTCGGAGCTTTCCGACCGGTAGACCACCTGGGCCGGCGCACATCTCGACCAGGCGCGGCGTATGAGCACGTCGGACGCCAACAGCCCCTCCGTGTGCAGGTCACGGACCTTCGACGCCCCTCAGCCAGCACCGCCCGTTCGAGCGTGCTTGTGAGTGAGGATCAGTCGTGTCCCTGCCCTTCCTGACGGCTGCCCGTGCCACTGACGTGCCGAAATGGCTTCGATCCAACCGACTCCCCGGATGAGTTTGAGCGAGATGCCGGGGACAGAGAACCTCGGGTCACCATGCAGAAGCTCGACCCGGATCCCGTTCGGAGTTGGCAGGGGCAGAACACGAGGAGTTCCTGCGCATCGTCGCGAGTTCGCGCAGATGGGCCGGCGTGCCAGGTCGCGTAGGCAATCGGCATGACGGCCTCGATCGCCAACACCTCCTCCGTGTGCACGTCGCAGACCTTGAGGACCACCGAGGGGCAGCCGTGCCCCTGCCCTTCCTGACGGCCGACCTGTGTCGATCGCAAGGAGTTCACCCCATCGACAGGCGGACCCGGACGGGCCGCAGGTCACCATGCAGAAAGTCGCCCAGAATCTCCAGCACGCACCTCGGAGTAACCCGGCGAACGGGCGCGGGTCGGTGCGCCACGGGGCGTGGTGACGGCCGATGCGTCACCCGCATCCGAGGCGGTCGGACGTCGGGCCGCTGATGGAGAAGGTCATCGAGTTGTGCTCGAAGGGACAGCCGCGAGAGGAATCGGCTTCGGGAAGAACTTGTCCCCGTGGACGTGACGTTGGTGGTGATGTCCACCAAGAGGGTGGAGGAGGACGGTCATGGGACTCCGCCGGCGAGGAGGTCGGTCGGACCTACGTCGCCGCAGTGAGGTTGACAGTGATCTCCGTGCCCGTGCCGGAACGACCTTGACAGTCAGTGGCTCGGGCGCCCGGACATGACGAAGCCCCACCTGTAGCCCTTGAGGCTCGGTGGGGCTGGTGGCGAGCTGCTAGCCGGCCTCGGGGGGTATCGGAAGGGTTCACGAAGTCAGAAGCGGGCGAGAGGGCCCTCCCGTATCCGGCATCGTCGGGAAGGCGTACCGGGCTCGGCGGGTGACTCAGGATGCCGGGCTGGTCCTCATGGGCATGCAACGGGCGGGCCGACCGGGGACTGGCTTCGTCTTCCAGGACGTGGACGGCGAGATTCTGAAGGCGTCGGCTCTGCGGGCCAAGGCGTACCGCCACATGGCCCGTCTGGGACTCGGAAAGGTGAGGCTGTACGAGGCTCGTCACGCCTGACTGTCGTACCTCTCGATGAACGGAGTCCAGCGTGCCGTACTGGCCCGATGGGCGGGCCGCGTGGACGGGGAGTTCGCCGAGAGGATCGACGTTCACGCCGCCATGGATGAGATGCGTGAGGCCAGTGCTCACCTGGACGTTCTCCTGGGCGTGGGGCAGGACGACTGAGCCGCGGTGTGAGATTCCGTGAGAAGTGATCATGGGCGTACGACCCCTGACCTGCGTACCCCTGAGGGCGCCTTCTTAGGTGACCCTAAGTGACGAACGGCACGACTCGTCGTTTCGGACGCCTGTTGTCACTCGCGAAGGAATTACGCAACAATGGCGTTGTGAAATACGTGGGCGAGGCTCCGCAGGAGGAACTCGCGACCGGTGAGCGTTCGACACGCAACCGGGTCGCGCGCTCCATCCTGGACCACGGCCCGTCCACCGTCTCCGACCTCGCCGGGCGCCTGAAGCTCACCCAGGCCGCCGTCCGCCGTCATCTCGACGCGCTGGCCGCCGACGCCGTCGTGGAGCCGCGCGACCAGCGAGTCTACGGCTCACGCGGGCGTGGCAGGCCCGCCAAGGTCTTCGCCCTCACCGACTGCGGCAGGGACGCCTTCGACCAGTCGTACGACAAGCTCGCCGCCGACGCCATCGAGTGGATCGCCCGTCACGCGGGCGGCGGCGCCAAGGGCGACGCGGCCGTCAGCGCCTTCGCGCGCGACCGGATCGCCACCCAGGCGGGGGCGTACCGGGAAGCCGTCGAGGCCGCCGTGCCTGAGAGGCGCACGGAGGCGCTCGCCAGGGCGCTGAGCGCCGACGGGTACGCTGCTACGGCTCGTAGCGCACCGAACCAGCAGGGCGAGCAGCTCTGCCAGCACCACTGCCCGGTGGCCCACGTGGCCGAGAAGTATCCGCAGTTGTGCGAGGCGGAGACGGAGTTCTTCTCCGAGCTGCTCGGGACCCATGTGCAACGGCTGGCGACCATCGCCCACGGCGACGGGGTGTGCACGACGTTCATCCCCCACGGTGCCGGGCACGGCGCGCCACCGGGTGCCCCGCAGGGCGCCACCCCACAGACCGACACACCGAAGATCAGCCAGCAGACCGATCATCACGCATCCGAAAGCACGGCCGGGAGGAACCCCGCATGACGCTCCCCACGGAGACCGCCCATCCTGAGCTCGACGGACTGGGCAAGTACGAATACGGCTGGGCCGACTCCGACACGGCCGGTGCCACCGCCAAGCGGGGTCTCTCCGAAGAGGTCGTCCGCGACATCTCTTCGAAGAAGAACGAGCCGGAGTGGATGCTCAAGCTCCGTCTCAAGGGCCTGAAGCTCTTCGGCAAGAAGCCCATGCCGAGCTGGGGCTCCGACCTGTCGGGCATCGACTTCGACAACATCAAGTACTTCGTCCGGTCGACGGAGAAGCAGGCGGAGTCCTGGGAGGACCTGCCCGAGGACATCAAGAACACGTACGACAAGCTCGGCATCCCCGAGGCGGAGAAGCAGCGCCTCGTCGCCGGTGTCGCGGCCCAGTACGAGTCCGAGGTCGTCTACCACCAGATCCGTGAGGACCTGGAGGAGCAGGGCGTCATCTTCAAGGACACGGACACCGCCCTCCGGGAGAACCCGGAGCTGTTCCAGGAGTACTTCGGCACGGTCATCCCGGTCGGCGACAACAAGTTCGCCTCGCTGAACTCGGCCGTGTGGTCCGGCGGTTCGTTCATCTACGTGCCGAAGGGCGTGCACGTCGAGATCCCGCTCCAGGCCTACTTCCGTATCAACACGGAGAACATGGGCCAGTTCGAGCGGACGCTGATCATCGTCGACGAGGACGCCTACGTCCACTACGTCGAGGGCTGTACGGCGCCGATCTACTCCTCGGACTCGCTGCACAGCGCCGTGGTCGAGATCATCGTCAAGAAGGGTGGCCGCTGCCGTTACACGACCATCCAGAACTGGTCGAACAACGTCTACAACCTCGTCACCAAGCGTGCCGTGGCCTACGAGGGCGCGACCATGGAATGGGTCGACGGCAACATCGGCTCCAAGGTCACCATGAAGTACCCGGCCGTCTATCTGATGGGCGAGCACGCCAAGGGCGAGACCCTGTCCATCGCCTTCGCGGGCGAGGGCCAGCACCAGGACGCCGGCGCCAAGATGGTCCACATGGCCCCGAACACCTCGTCCAACATCGTCTCCAAGTCGGTGGCACGAGGCGGCGGCCGTACCTCCTACCGAGGTCTCATCGAGATCGGTGAGGGCGCGCCCGGATCCAAGTCCAACGTGCTCTGCGACGCGCTGCTGGTCGACACCATCTCGCGCTCCGACACCTATCCGTACGTGGACGTCCGTGAGGACGACGTGTCGATGGGGCACGAGGCGACGGTCTCCAAGGTCTCCGAGGACCAGCTCTTCTACCTGATGAGCCGCGGCATGACCGAGTTCGAGGCCATGGCGATGATCGTGCGCGGCTTCGTGGAGCCGATCGCCAAGGAACTGCCCATGGAGTACGCCCTGGAGCTCAACCGGCTGATCGAGCTCCAGATGGAAGGCTCCGTCGGCTGACCCTGCCCCCGGCAGGTTCTCCGCAGCAGCGACCGATTCCCCAAGAGGCAGAGAGAGAGCACGACGACAGCCATGGCTGAGGCTCAGAACATTCCGGTGGGTTCCACCACCGCCGGTTCGATCGCGGTGGCCGCCGAGTCGACCGTCGCCACGCGCATGAGCGCGCCGCCGTCCTACGACGTCGCGGACTTCCCCGTTCCGCACGGCCGTGAGGAGGAGTGGCGGTTCACGCCGCTGGAGCGGCTGCGCGGTCTCCAGGACGGGACGGCCGTCGCCGACGGCCGTATCCGTACGGAGGTGTACGCCCCCGCGGGCGTCACCCAGGAGACCGTCGGCCGCGACGACCCGCGCGTGGGCAGGGCCGGTACGCCGGTGGACCGGGTGGCCGCCCAGGCGTACACCTCGTTCGAGAAGGCGTCGGTCGTCTCCGTTCCCAAGGAGACGGTGCTCACCGAGCCGATCCGGATCACCGTGCACGGCCAGGGCGGCACCGCCTTCGTGCACCAGGTGATCGAGCTGGGCGCCTTCGCCGAGGCGGTCGTGGTCATCGACCACACCGGTGACGCGGTGGTCGCCGCCAACGTCGACTTCCTCGTCGGCGACGGCGCCAAGCTCACCGTCGTGTCCGTGCAGGACTGGGACGCCAAGGCCGTCCATGTCGCCCAGCACAACGCGCTGATCGGCAGGGACGGCTCGTTCAAGTCGATCGTGGTGACCTTCGGCGGGGACGTCGTACGGCTCCACCCGCGGGTGGCCTACGCCGGCCCCGGCGGCGAGGCCGAGCTGTTCGGCCTGTACTTCACCGACAAGGGCCAGCACCAGGAGCACCGCCTCCTGGTCGACCACAACGCGCCGCACTGCAAGT
Organism: Streptomyces sp. NPDC057307; assembly: GCF_042667665.1. Lineage (NCBI taxonomy): Bacteria > Bacillati > Actinomycetota > Actinomycetes > Kitasatosporales > Streptomycetaceae > Streptomyces > Streptomyces sp. NPDC057307. The sequence goes on from NZ_JBHUZM010000128.1 coordinate 18,350, forward strand.
CCAACGCCGTCTACAAGGGCGCACTCCAGGGCGACGACGCGCACGCCGTCTGGATCGGTGACGTGCTCATCCGCGCCGCCGCCGAGGGCACCGACACCTACGAGATGAACCGGAACCTGGTCCTCACGGACGGCGCCCGGGTCGACTCCGTGCCGAACCTGGAGATCGAGACCGGCGAGATCGCCGGCGCCGGTCACGCCTCGGCCACCGGCCGGTTCGACGACGAGCAGCTCTTCTACCTGATGTCGCGCGGCATCCCGCAGATCGAGGCCCGCCGCCTCGTCATCCGCGGTTTCTTCGCCGAGCTGGTCCAGCAGATCGGACTGCCCGACGTCGAGGAGCGCCTGCTGGGCAAGATCGAGGCGGAGCTGGAGGCGTCCGTCTGATGGCCTTCGTCCGTGCATGTGGACTGACCGAGCTGGAGGACGGCACCCCCAAGCGGGTGGAACTCGACGGCATACCGGTCTCCGTCATCCGTACCGAGGGCGAGGTGTTCGCGATCAACGACATCTGCTCGCACGCGAACGTCTCCCTCTCGGAGGGCGAGGTCGAGGACTGCTCGATCGAGTGCTGGCTGCACGGCTCCAGCTTCGACCTGCGGACCGGCAAGCCGAACGGCCTGCCCGCGACGCGCCCCGTTCCCGTATACCCCGTACAGATCCAAGGGGACGATGTGCTCGTCTCCGTCACCCAGGAGTCCTGAGTCAGCATGGCAACCCTTGAAATCAACGACCTGCACGTCACTGTCGAGGCGGAGGGCGGTGCCCGCGAGATCCTCAAGGGCGTCGACCTGACCGTCAAGCAGGGCGAGACGCACGCCATCATGGGCCCCAACGGCTCCGGCAAGTCGACCCTCGCGTACTCCATCGCGGGCCACCCCAAGTACACGATCACCGGTGGCACCGTGACGCTGGACGGCGAGGACGTCCTGGACATGACCGTCGACGAGCGCGCCCGCGCCGGGCTCTTCCTCGCGATGCAGTACCCCGTCGAGGTCCCCGGAGTCTCCGTCTCCAACTTCCTGCGCACCTCCGCCACCGCCATGCGCGGCGAGGCACCCAAGCTGCGTACGTGGGTCAAGGAGGTCAGGAGCGCGATGGAACAGCTCCACATGGACCCGGCGTTCGCGGAGCGCAACGTCAACGAAGGCTTCTCCGGCGGCGAGAAGAAGCGCCACGAGATCCTTCAGCTCGAACTGCTCAAGCCCAAGGTCGCGATCCTCGACGAGACGGACTCCGGTCTGGACGTCGACGCGCTGCGGGTGGTCTCCGAGGGCGTCAACCGCGTCCGGGAGAGCGGAGAGGTCGGCACGCTGCTGATCACGCACTACACGCGGATCCTCCGCTACATCAAGCCCGACTTCGTGCATGTCTTCGCGCAGGGCCGGATCGCCGAGTCCGGCGGCGCGGAGCTGGCGGACAAGCTGGAGAACGAGGGCTACGAGGCGTACGTGAAGGGTGGCGTATCCGCGTGACACAGCCGTCAGGCCTCCTCACCGGGTCGGAACGACTCCTCGACGAGGCGGTCCGTAAGGACTTTCCCCTGCTGGACCGGCTGGTCCACGACGGGAAGAAGATCGTGTACCTGGACAACGCGGCGACGTCGCAGAAGCCGCGCCAGGTCCTCGACGCCCTCAACGAGTACTACGAGCAGCACAACGCCAACGTGCACCGCGGCGTCCATGTGCTCGCCGAGGAGGCCACGGCGCTCTACGAAGGCGCGCGCGACAAGGTCGCCGCGTTCATCAACGCGCCGAGCCGCGACGAGGTGATCTTCACCAAGAACGCCTCCGAGTCGCTCAACCTCGTGGCGAACATGCTGGGCTGGGCCGACGAGCCCTACCGCGTGGACCACGAGACCGAGATCGTCATCACGGAGATGGAGCACCACTCCAACATCGTGCCGTGGCAGCTGCTCTCGCAGCGCACCGGGGCGAAGCTGAAGTGGTTCGGTCTCACCGACGACGGCCGGCTCGACCTGTCGAACATCAACGAGGTCATCACGGAGAAGACGAAGATCGTCTCCTTCGTGCTGATCTCGAACATCCTGGGCACGGTCAATCCGGTCGAGGCGATCGTCCGCCGCGCCCAGGAGGTCGGCGCGCTGGTGCTGATCGACGCCTCGCAGGCGGCCCCGCACGTCGCGGTCGACGTGCAGGCGCTCCAGGCCGACTTCGTGGCCTTCACGGGCCACAAGATGTGCGGCCCGACCGGTATCGGCGTCCTGTGGGGCCGCCAGGAGCTGCTGGAGGACCTTCCGCCGTTCCTCGGCGGCGGCGAGATGATCGAGACCGTGTCGATGCACTCCTCGACGTACGCCCCCGCCCCGCACAAGTTCGAGGCGGGTACGCCCCCGATCGCCCAGGCCGTCGGCCTCGGCGCGGCCGTGGACTATCTGACCGCGATCGGTATGGACAAGATCGCCGCGCACGAGCACGCCATCACCGAGTACGCGGTGAAGCGGCTGCTGGAGGTCCCCTCCTTGCGAATCATCGGCCCGGCCACGGCCGAGGAGCGCGGCGCGACGATCTCCTTCACACTCGGAGACATCCACCCCCACGACGTGGGGCAGGTGCTGGACGAGCAGGGCATCGCCGTCCGGGTCGGTCACCACTGCGCGCGGCCGGTCTGCCTGCGGTACGGAATTCCGGCGACCACACGAGCGTCGTTCTATCTGTACTCCACGCAGTCCGAGGTCGACGCTCTGGTCGACGGGCTGGAGCACGTCCGTAATTTCTTCGGATGAGGGATTGACCGGTGAAGCTGGATTCCATGTACCAGGAAGTCATCCTGGATCACTACAAGCACCCCCACGGGCGCGGTCTGCGGGACGGCGACGCAGAGGTGCACCACGTCAATCCGACGTGCGGTGACGAGATCACGCTCCGCGTGAAGTACGACGGCTCCCGCGTCGAGGACGTGTCGTACGAGGGCCAGGGCTGCTCCATCAGCCAGGCCAGCGCGTCCGTGCTGAACGATCTGCTCGTCGGCAAGGAACTCGCGGACGCGCAGAAGATCCAGAGCACGTTCCTTGAGTTGATGCAGTCCAAGGGCAAGATCGAGCCCGACGACGCGATGGAGGAGGTGCTGGAGGACGCCGTGGCGTTCGCCGGCGTCTCCAAGTACCCCGCCCGTGTGAAGTGCGCGCTGCTGAGCTGGATGGCGTGGAAGGACGCGACGGCCCAGGCACTGGGCGACACCGCGCAGAAGGAGACGGCATGAGCGAGAACGAGACCGTGATGATGAAGCCGGCCTCCGAGGAGGAGGTCCGCGAGGCGCTGTACGACGTCGTCGACCCCGAGCTGGGGATCGACGTCGTCAATCTGGGCCTGATCTACGGCGTCCATATCGACGAGTCGAACGTCGCCACCCTCGACATGACCCTGACGTCGGCGGCCTGTCCGCTGACCGATGTGATCGAGGACCAGGCGAAGTCGGCGACGGAGGGCATCGTCAACGAGCTGAAGATCAACTGGGTCTGGATGCCGCCGTGGGGTCCGGACAAGATCACGGACGACGGCCGCGAGCAGCTGCGCGCGCTGGGCTTCAACGTCTGATGACGTCTCATTACGTCTGAGCACGTGTGATCGCTCCGCCCACCGGGCCCTGTGCTCCGAGAAATCTCGGAGCACAGGGCCCCGTGGCGTGTGGGTGCCCGGCCGATCACATTATGGCCAATGCCCCGCTGTTATCCTGGTGGTC
>NZ_JBHUZM010000129.1:0-21776 GCF_042667665.1 Streptomyces sp. NPDC057307
TCCCAATTCAGGGAGGGGCGGGGCCGCCGCTCGTTCGAGTGGTGTGGATCAGTCGGCCGCCTTCGGGTCGGGCTGGGGCTCGGGCTTGGCCTCCGGCTGGGGCTCGGGCTTGGCCTCGGCATCTGGTGAAGACTCAGCCTCCGACCCGGATCCGGGCTGCGGCGCGGCGGTCGGCGAGAAGTCGGTCATCAGGCCGCCGGACGCCTGCTTGATCGCGGCCCAGCGCGCCTCCTGGGCTTCCCGGTCGTGCCAGGCGTCCATCGGCAGGAAGTCGTACGACGCCTCCGCCGGATCCGCCCCGTCCAGCGTGGGCGGTGCGTCACCGCTCTCGGCCTTCTCGGGTTCGTCGTCCATGGCCGTGTCCGGTTCCTTCTCGGCCGCCGCCTCGCGTCGCCGCCACGGCACCCGTCGCCACCAGGGAGTCTTCGCTGCGGCTGCCGCTGCCGGTACGTCCGACGACTGGCCCACCGTCTCCCTCTCCTCGACCACCACCTCGTTCGTCTCGCCCATCTCTCCTGCCTCCTCCACCTTGTCCGCGTCATCCGCATCGTCCGCGTGGTCCGCGTGGTCCGCCACGCGCCGTTCGCGCAGCCGCCAGGCCCGTACCAGCAGCGCCGCCGGTACGCCGATGCCCACCGTCCAGGCCAGCGCCGCCGCCCCGGTGAGCCACCACACCGGCCCGAACTCCACCAGCCGCCCCGTCCCCATCGGCCCGCCCGCCACCGCGGCCAGCGCCGCCGTCAGCACCCCGCACCCGGCCCCGGCGAGCGCCGCGGCGAGGGCGGTGTCGCGCACGCTCCAGGCCTCGTCCCGTTCGGCGTAGGGCGGGGCCGCGACTCGTACCGTGAACCAGGCGATCGTCAGCCCGGCCACCAGCGGCACGGCGCCCGCCGCCCAGGTCACCGCCATGCCGGGCCCCTCGGCCGGCACGGCCGCCAGCAGCGGGAAGGGCGGCAGCGCGGGGCTGCCCGTGACGGCGAGCGGCGAGACGGTCGCCGAGGTGCCGAGTGCGAAGCCGGGGCCGAGGGCGTACGAGGCGCCCCACACCGCCGCGTTCGGGAGCAGGGCGAGGGACAGCAGCAGTACGGCGACCCGTCCGGACCAGGCCGCCGCCAGTTGCAGGAACGATTCCTGGGCGGCGTCCGCGTGCCACAACAGCGAGCAGGCGACCAGCAGAAGCCCGCCGCCCAGCAGCACCGCCGTCCCGGCGGTCGTCGCCCGCAGCACGACGACGGCCCTGCGGCGCCTCCCTGCCGTCGCCGCGTCCCCGCCGGCACTCGCGGCCGAACCCCTGAGGCCGGGCAGCCGGCCCAGCAGCGGACTCATCGGCCTGCCGCTGCCCACCCACACCCCGGCGGCGGCGGACAGCACCGGCACCAGGGGCAGCGTGAGCGCCGTGTCGAGCGTGTCGGTGGAGATCGGCCCGCCCCGCGCGTAGACCACGACGGCCGCGCCGACCAGCAGATATCCGCCCGCGACCGTGCACAGCGCGCCGAGCGCCGTGAGCTGCGGCCGGCCCTCCTCCGGTTCCAGCGCGTCGCGGGAGGAGCGGTAGACCAGCCACACCGGCAGGGCCACGACCAGCAGGGGTACGACTCCGATCGGCGCGGGCACCCCGGACAGCGTGTCGGGCCGTACCAGCTCCGCGCCGTGGGCCAGCAGCCAGAGCGCCGCCGCGATGTGCAGGGCGCCGCCGGCGCCGCTGTCGGGGTACGGCGAGCTGATCCAGGCCGCGATGACCAGCACGGCGAGACCGCCGAGGCCGAGGCCCGCGGCGAGACCTCCCCGGAGGAACGCGGCGGTCAGCGCGGCGGCCCGGCCCCGCTCGGCGGCCGAGGCCGAGGACAACGTGGTGCTGCGCTCGCTCACTTGGGTCACGGCGCCATGCTCCCAACGACACGCGCTTAAACCGCGTAACAGGCGGATAGCCGCTGTGTCGCTCAATATACGTTTATGTACTTTTTCGGCCAGTACAGTGCTGCGGGGAGTTCGCCATGACGCAGAGCACCACTTCCACCTCCTCGGTGCCCCCGCTCCCCTCCCCCAAGGAGCGGCGCAGACTGCGCGAGGCGAAGGCCATGACCGAGAAGCAGGTCGCGGTCGCGCTGGGGGTCACCCAGACGACGGTCCGGGCCTGGGAGACCGGGCGTACGGCTCCGCAGGGGCGCAAGCGCGAGGCGTACGCCCGGCTGCTGGCGGCGTACGCGGCGGAACTCGACGAGAAGAAGCGCGCGAAGCGGAAGAAGCGGTCGAAGAACTCGGGCAACTCCGGAAGCTCGGCGAACGCCGCAGCGGAGAAGCCGCAGAAGCCGACGAAGCAGCCGCCAACGGCTCCCGCGAAGGCGTCGGGGTCGGAGACCGACACCGAGGTCGAGGTCGAGGTCGAGGTCGGCACCACGACCGACGAGGCCCCCTCCCTCCAGGAGATCCTCCCCGGCGAGCCCGCCCCCTCCCGCAAGAAGCCGCTCAGCCGCCGCCCGGTCCGCGCGGTCGAGGCCGACAGCCGCTCCCGGCAGAACGCCCAGCGCCGCAAGGAGAAAGCCGAGGCCCTCGCCGGGGCCGCCGCAGCCGAGGCCGCGAAGCTCACGCCCGCCCAGGCGTTCGACGAGCTGTACGCGTACGCCTCCCCCGCGCTCGTACGCCAGACGTATCTGCTCACCGGGCGCCGCACCCTCGCCCAGGAGTCCGTCGAGCGCGCCTTCCATCTGGCCTGGCACCGGTGGCCCGAGGTCGCCGTCGACCGCGATCCCGCCGGCTGGGTGCGGGGGGCGGCGTACGACTACGCGACCTCGCCCTGGCACCGGTTCCGCCGCGCCCACCGCCATCCGGACCCGCCCAACGGCGCGCGCGAGGGGCGCGCGCTGCGCCGGGCGCTGCTCGACCTGCCGCCGATGTACCGGCGCACGCTGCTGCTCTACGACGGTCTGGGGCTCGACCTGCCCGAGACGGCCGCCGAGACCGAGGCCACCACCCCGGCCGCCGCGAACCGACTGCTGCACGCGCGTGAGGCGGTGGCCGAGCAGTTGCCCGACCTCGGCGACGACCAAGTCCTGCACGAGCGGCTGCGGGAGCTGACGGAGACGGTGTCCGCGCCGGCGGTCGCGAGCGCGCCGGCCGTGCGGCTGGGCAGCGAGCGCCGCGCCAAGTTCTGGACGCGCGCCGCGATCGCCGTGACCGTGCTGATCATCGGGGCGACGGCGTACACGGTCGTCACGGCGCCCCGGCAGTACGAGCCGACGCCCGCGCCCGGCCAGCGAGTTGGCGGCGTCCCGGCGCCGATGGGGCCGCAGAAGCTGAGCAAGCAGGACCTGAAGCTGCGCGCCAAGCTCCGCGCCGTACCGCTGAACGGGCCGGAGCGGCTGCTGCCCCGGATCCCCTGACGGCCACGGCCACGGCCACGGCCGTGTCTGTGTCGGTGTCCGGCGACGACAACGCGCGTGGGCCCGCACCACCTGAAAGGTGCGGGCCCACGCGCGTTGTGCAGCAGTACAACTGCCGTACTCCGTACGACCGTACCGCCAAGGGTCAGCCCGCGAGAATGGCTCGGGCAAGACCGGCCGTCTCGGTCGGCGTCTTGCCGACCTTGACGCCCGCGGCCTCAAGGGCCTCCTTCTTGGCCGCCGCGGTGCCCGACGAGCCGGAGACGATGGCGCCGGCGTGGCCCATCGTCTTGCCCTCGGGCGCCGTGAAGCCCGCGACGTAGCCGACGACCGGCTTGGTCACGTGCTTGGCGATGAAGTCGGCCGCGCGCTCCTCGGCGTCGCCGCCGATCTCGCCGATCATCACGATGAGGTCGGTGTCGGGGTCGGCCTCGAACGCATTTAGGGCGTCGATGTGCGTCGTACCGATGACCGGGTCGCCGCCGATGCCGATGGCGGACGAGAAGCCGATGTCACGCAGCTCGTACATCATCTGATAGGTCAGCGTGCCGGACTTGGACACGAGACCGATGCGGCCGGGCTTGGTGATGTCGCCCGGGATGATGCCGGCGTTGGACTGGCCGGGCGTGATGAGACCGGGGCAGTTCGGGCCGATGATCCGGGTCTTGTTGCCCTTGCTCGACGCGTACGCCCAGAAGGCGGCGGAGTCGTGCACCGCGATGCCCTCGGTGATGACGACGGCGAGACCGATCTCGGCGTCGATGGCCTCGACGACGGCGGCCTTGGCGTGGGCCGGCGGCACGAAGAGGACGGACACGTCGGCGCCGGTCTTCTCGATCGCTTCCTTGACGGAGCCGAAGACCGGGACCTCGGTGCCGTCGAAGTCGACGGACGTGCCGGCCTTGCGCGGGTTGACTCCGCCGACGATGTTGGTGCCGTCAGCGAGCATGAGCTTGGTGTGCTTCATGCCGGTGGCACCGGTCATCCCCTGGACGATGACCTTGCTTTCCTTGGTCAGGAAAATAGCCATGGTGTTGGTGACCTTTACCTTTACTTCGCAGCCGCGAGCTCGGCGGCCTTGTCGGCCGCGCCGTCCATGGTGTCCACACGCTGTACGAGCGGGTGGTTGGCGTCCGAGAGGATCTTGCGACCCAGCTCCGCGTTGTTGCCGTCGAGGCGCACGACCAGGGGCTTGCTGACCGTCTCACCCTTGGACTTGAGCAGCTCCAGGGCCTGGACGATGCCGTTGGCGACCTCGTCGCACGCGGTGATACCGCCGAAGACGTTGACGAAGACGGACCTGACGTCCGGGTCGCCGAGGATGATCTCCAGGCCGTTCGCCATGACCTCGGCCGACGCGCCGCCGCCGATGTCGAGGAAGTTGGCGGGCTTCACGCCGCCGTGCGCCTCGCCCGCGTACGCGACGACGTCGAGGGTGCTCATGACGAGCCCGGCGCCGTTGCCGATGATGCCGACCTCGCCGTCGAGCTTGACGTAGTTGAGGCCCTTGGCCTTGGCCGCGGCCTCGAGGGGGTTGGCCGCGGCCTTGTCCTCAAGAGCCTCGTGGTCGGGCTGGCGGAAGTCGGCGTTCTCGTCGAGCGAGACCTTGCCGTCCAGCGCGATGATCTTGCCGTCACCGGACTTGATCAGCGGGTTGACCTCGACGAGCAGGGCGTCTTCCTTGATGAAGACGGTCCACAGCTGCTGGAGGACGTCGGCGACCTGGCCGGCGATCTCGGCCGGGAACTTCGCCGCGGCGACGATCTCGGCGGCCTTCTCCGGGGTGCAGCCCTCGTTGGCGTCGACCGGGATCTTGGCGAGCGCGTCGGGGTTCTCCTCGGCGACGACCTCGATCTCCACGCCGCCCTCGACGGAGGCCATGGCCAGGAAGGTGCGGTTGGTGCGGTCGAGGAGGAAGGAGACGTAGTACTCCTCCGCGATGTCCGCCGTCTGGGCCAGCATCACCTTGTGGACCGTGTGGCCCTTGATGTCCATGCCCAGAATGGCGTCTGCCTTGGCGACCGCGTCGGCAGGGTCGGAGGCCAGCTTCACGCCGCCGGCCTTGCCTCGGCCACCGACCTTGACCTGCGCCTTGACGACAGCCTTGCCGCCGAGACGCGTCGTCACCTCGCGCGCCGCCTCAGGCGTTTCGATGACTTCACCGGCCAGCACCGGTACACCGTGCTTGGCGAAGAGGTCCCTCGCCTGGTACTCGAACAGGTCCACGCGCGTCCGTCCCTTGTCTGTCTTCTAAGATTCGCAGTGATCGCGGTTCGTAATCTGCGTGGGCGTGCCGCGATGGGCAACGTGACTGCACTTGTCACAAGGAAGGCGCAGAGGGAGTCCCGGAGCGCGGCATGTCCGTCTCGCAGGTTATCCCCGTGGGCGGTGGACCCCTAAATCACAGATCACCCCTGAGCGGTGATACCTGTCACAGACACACTCCCGGCGCCCCGGCTACGCCGTGTCCGGTATCGGTAGGGGTCGCTTCTCGATGGCCGCGGCCATCACTTCCGGGAACAGGTCCGGGGTGCAGGCGAAGGCCGGTGCGCCGAGTGCGGCCAGCGCCGCCGCGTGGTCGCGGTCGTAGGCGGGCGCGCCCTCGTCGGACAGCGCGAGCAGTGTCACGAACTGCACGCCGGACGCCTTCATCGCGGCGACCCGCTTCAGCATCTCGTTGCGGATGCCGCCCTCGTAGAGATCGCTGATCAGTACGACGACGGTGTCGGCGGGCCGGGTGATCCGCGACTGGCAGTAGGCGAGCGCGCGGTTGATGTCCGTGCCGCCGCCGAGCTGGGTGCCGAACAGGACGTCCACCGGGTCGTCCAGTTGGTCGGTGAGGTCGACGACGGCGGTGTCGAAGACGACGAGGCGGGTGGAGATGGAGCGCATCGAGGCGAGGACCGCGCCGAAGACGGAGGCGTAGACGACCGACGCCGCCATCGACCCGGACTGGTCGATGCAGAGGACGATCTCCTTCTTCACGGACTGCGAGGCGCGGCCGTATCCGATGAGGCGTTCGGGGACGATCGTGCCGTACTCCGGCAGGTAGTTCTTGAGGTTCGCGCGGATCGTGCGGTCCCAGTCGATGTCCCGGTGGCGCGGCCGGTTGATCCGCGCGGAGCGGTCGAGGGCGCCGGTGAGCGTGGCCCGGGTGCGGGTGGCGAGCCGCTTCTCGATGTCGGCGACGACCTTCCGTACGACGGCGCGCGCCGTCTCCTTGGTCGTCTCGGGCATGGCCTTGTTGAGCGAGAGGAGCGTGCCGACGAGATGGACGTCCGCCTCGACGGCCTCCAGCATCTCCGGTTCGAGCAGGAGCGCGGAGAGTCCGAGGCGCTGGATCGCGTCGCGCTGCATGACCTGGACGACGGAGCTGGGGAAGTAGGTCCGGATGTCGCCGAGCCAGCGGGCGACCGAGGGGGCGGAGGCGCCGAGTCCCGCGGAGCGGCTGCCGCCGCCCTTCCTGGGCGCGCCGGTGCCGCCGCCTCCGTAGAGGGCGGTCAACGCGCCGTCCATCGCCGCGTCCTGGCCGGTGAGCGACCGTCCGGTGCCGTCGGCGGAGTCGCCGCCGAGGACCAGCCGCCAGCGCCTAAGCCGCTCGTCGGCCGCGTCGCCGGCCCTGCTGCCCGCCGTGTTGCCCTCTGTGTTGCCTGCTGTGTTGTCGGTCGCGCTGCCTGCCGTGTTGCCTGCCGTCTGGTGAGTCGCGTCGTCCGTCGTCGTCCCGGCCGTGGTCATCGGGCCACCCCCGCAAGGTCGTTGTCGTTGTCGTTCCCGGCCGCCGCGGGTCCGCCGAGGAGCAGGCGCAGGACCGGGAGGACCGCGTCCGCGCGGGTCTCGTCGACGGCGGCTCCGAAGCCGGGGATCCCCGCCTCGGCACGGTCGGGCCGCGCGCCGCCGCCCGCCGGTCCGCGCCGGACCAACTCGCCGAGTGTGCGGCGCACTCCGGGCTCGTACGCGGAGAACGTACGGCGCAGCAGGGGCAGTACGTCGGTGAACGAGCCGTCCGGCACCCCGGTCAGCCAGGTGTCCACGAGGGCGAGCAGCCGTTCGTCGTGGACCAGGAGCATGCCGCCGCCGGACGCTCCTCCGACGAACCCCTCGATCCAGGCCGCCGCGTCGGCCGGCGGGGTGCCGGGCGACAGGGCGAGGCCCATGAGGCGTGCGGCCTCGTCCTCGGGGAGGCGCCCGTCGTCCAGGAGCAGCCGGGTGGATCTGCCCCGGACGACGCCGGGCACGGTGTCCCGCGCGGCCAGTTTGCGCAGCACGGCGGTCCAGCGGCCGGCCAGGTCCCCGGCGGGGCGGTCGGCGGCGTCGGGCAGGAGTCCGATCGCGGTGTGGACGCTGTCGAGGTGGCCGCGCATCTCGGCCGCGCCGTCCGGGTCGAGCGCGGCGCAGGCGGGCGGCAGTCCGACGCAGATCCGCTCGGCGAGCCCGGCGGCGACCTCGGCGAGCGCCGCCGTGTCGGTGGACCGTACGTCTCCGTAGCGCAGCGAGCGGGCGAGCGCGGGCAGTGCCTGGGCGAGGTGGCCGACGTCGGCGTCGAGCGCGGCGCGGTCCGCGAGGGCTTTCATCACCACGGGCAGCGCGTCGGTCAGTTCGGCCAGGAGGCACTGCTCGGCGAGGGCGGTGACCTCGGAGAGCGCGGTCGCCGACACCGCCTGCGACTCGGCCTTGGCGGTGGCCGCCGAGAGGACCGTGGTGCCCCAGACCCCGGCCTCGGCAACCCGTACGTACAACTCGGGCTCCCAGCGCAGCCGCCAGCTCTCGCGGAAGGTGCCCGTGCTGCCGCGGCCCGCGGCCGGTTCGCCCCAGCCGATGCCGAGCAGCCGCAGCCGGTGCAGCATCCGGCTCCGGCCGGCGTCGGTCTCCTTACGGAGGTCGAGGTCCAGCTCGCGCTCCAGGGCTTCCGGCTTGAGCCGCAGTGAGCGCTGGAGCCGGGTCAGATCGCGCTGCAGCGGCACGGCGGGCGCGGAGTCGGGGACTTCGCCCAGGACGTCCCCGACGATGAGCCGGTTCCTGATGAGCGCGAGTGGCACGTCGGATCCGTCGCACATGACGGCACGGATGGCGTCGGTCGTCTCGGTGAGTCCGGCGAGCGGCCGGCCGCGCATGGTGGCCAGGGTCTCGGCGAGGCGGACGGCCTCGATGACGTGGGCGGAGGAGACGGGCTGGTCCTCCTCGCGCAGCAGACCGGCGACCTTGGTCATCCAGCGCGTCACGGGGCGGTCGGGTGCGCCGAAGAGGTGTCCGTACCAGCCGGGAGAGTCGATGCCGGCGCCGTAGCCGCTGTGCCTGGCCAGCCTCTGGTGGGTCCAGGGCACCCAGGTCAGCTCGGACTTGACCTTGGGCAGTCCCTTGAGCAGCGCGCGGTCGGCGGTGGCCGTGGTCGTCCCCGTGTCGAGTGCGGGCACGTGCCAGGCTCCGCAGACGACGGCGACGCGGTCGTCGCCGAACTCCTTTCGGGCGGTGCGGAGTTGGATCCGCATGTACGCCTCGCGGACCTGGTCGCGCCGGTGCCCGCCGTCGCCGTACTCCTCGCGCAGGGCGCCCATGGCCTCGCCGAGGGCGGCGAACGGCGCGAACGGGTCGTCGGCGGCGGTGCTTCCCCGGTGCTCCACGACGTCTTCCCACCATCGCTCGGCGTCGTCGTATCCGGCGGCTTCGGCGAGGACGGCGAGCGGATCGATGCGCAACGCCCTTGCTGAGGCGCCGGGATCGGGCTCGGGCTCGGGGCGCGTCCCGCCGTCCGTCGTCTCGTCCTCGTCCCTACCTCTCTGCGTGTCCGTGTCCCTGTCCGTGTCCGTGAACGCCAGCGAGTGCGTCGCGGGAAGGTCGATGAAGCGGACCGGGACGTCATGGGCGAGGGCCCAGCGGATCGCGACCCACTCCGGGGAGAACTCGGCCAGCGGCCAGAACGCCGCGCGCCCCGGATCGTCCACGGCGTGCGCGAGCAGCGCGACGGGCGGGCGCATCCGGGGATCCCCCGCGAGGGCCACCAACGCGTCACCCTCGGGCGGGCCTTCGATCAGGACGGCCGACGGCGACGCGGCGTCGAGCGCGGCCCGTACGGCGCGGGCGGAGCCGGGCCCGTGGTGGCGGACGCCGAGCAGCAACGGCCCGCTCCCGGCCGGCCGGGACGGGAACGCGTCCGTTCCGCGGTCCGGCGTCGTCACGCTCCGGCCTCTCGGCAGGCGCGGTAGAAGTCCTTCCAGCCGTCCCGCTCGCGCACGACCGTCTCCACATACTCCTGCCAGATGACCCGGTCGGCCGCCGGGTCGCGGACGACGGCGCCGAGGATGCCGGACGCGACGTCGCCGGGGCGCAGCACGCCGTCGCCGAAGTGCGCCGCGAGAGCGAGGCCGTTGGTGACGACGGAGATCGCCTCGGCCGTGGAGAGCGTCCCGGACGGGGACTTGACCTTCGTGCGGCCGTCGGCCGTGACGCCGTCGCGCAGTTCGCGGAAGACCGTGACGACCCGGCGGATCTCGGCGATGCCTTCGAGGCCGCCCGGCAGGTCGAGCGAGCGGCCGATCTGGTCGACGCGCCGCGAGACGATGTCGACCTCCGCCTCGGCGGTGGCGGGCAGCGGCAGGACGACGGTGTTGAAGCGGCGCCGCAGCGCGCTCGACAGGTCGTTGATCCCCCGGTCGCGGTCGTTGGCGGTGGCGATCACGTTGAACCCGCGGACGGCCTGGATCTCCTGCCCCAACTCCGGGACGGGCAGGGTCTTCTCGGAGAGGATCGTGATGAGCGAGTCCTGCACGTCGGCCGGGATACGGGTCAGCTCCTCGATCCGGGCGGTCATGCCTTCCGCCATGGCGCGCATGACGGGGCTGGAGACGAGCGCGTCGCGGCTCGGTCCGTGGGCGAGGAGCTGCGCGTAGTTCCACCCGTATCGGATGGCCTCTTCGGGTGTGCCCGCCGTCCCCTGCACCAGCAGTGTCGAGTCACCGCTGACGGCGGCGGCCAGATGCTCGGAGACCCAGGTCTTGGCGGTGCCGGGCACGCCGAGGAGGAGCAGCGCGCGGTCGGTGGCGAGGGTGGTGACGGCGACCTCGATGATCCTGCGCGGGCCCACGTACTTCGGTGTGACGACCGTGCCGTCGGGCAGCGTGCCGCCGAGGAGGTACGTCGCGACCGCCCAGGGCGAGAGGCGCCACCTGGCCGGCCGGGGCCGGTCGTCGGCGGCGGCGAGCGCCGCCAGTTCGTCGGCGAAGGCGTCCTCGGCGTGCGGTCGCAGGACCTCGGCGCCGACGGTCCCGCCGACCGGCCCGGCGGCTGTCTCGGCGGTCGGCGCACTCGTTTCGGGCATGGTCATGGATCCCCCTCCAGATCGTTCGACCGGGTATGTGTTCCACGGTGCACCATGCCACTGACAATCGACCGTCTCCGCAGGTCAGGGCCGATTGTCAGTGGCGGCGCCTAACGTCGTGGGCATGGATGAAGCGGGGGTGCGGTGGACGACGGAACAGGTGCTGGCCCTGGCGCCTGACGACGCGTCACGCAAGGCGGGGGTCCGGCTGAGCGCGGCCGGACCGTGGTCGGAGGCGGGCAGCAGCGGCGAGGGGGCCGTGTGGGGGCTGTGCAAGGGGAGCGGGAAGAAGCCGTATCGGACGGTGATAGATACGAAAGGCCCCGCGTACAGGTGCAGTTGCCCGAGCCGGAAGTTCCCGTGCAAGCACGCGCTGGGGCTGCTGCTGCTCTGGGCGGCCGAGGGAACCTCCGCCGTCCGGGCGGTCGCGGACGTGGGGGACGGTGCGGCGCCCGACTGGGCGGAGGAGTGGCTGGGGGGCCGCAGGCAGCGGAGAGAGGAGCAGGGGACGCAAGCGAAGGAGGAGGCCGGCGGGGCGGCCAGGCAGGCCGATCCGGAGGCGGCCAGGCGCCGGGCGGAGCGCAGGGCGGCACGGATCACGGGCGGGGCGCAGGAGCTTGAGCAGCGGCTGACGGATCTGCTGCGCGGGGGGCTGGCGGCGGCCGAGCAGTCGGGATACGGCCTGTGGGAGGAGACGGCCGCGCGCATGGTGGACGCACAGGCGCCCGGACTGGCGGCGCGGGTGCGGGAGTTGGGCTCGATCCCGGGCTCGGGGGCGGGCTGGCCGGTGCGGCTGCTCGAAGAGTCGGCGCTGCTGCATCTGCTGGATCAGGGCTGGCTGGGGATCGACCGGCTGCCCGCGGACCTGGCCACCACGGTGCGTACGCGGGTGGGTCTCCCCTCCCCCGCCGACGGCCCGCCGGTGAAGGACCACTGGCTGGTCCTCGCGCAGTACGACATGTCGGACGGCAAGATCACCACGCGCCGGATCTGGCTGTACGGGCGGGAGTCGGGGCGTACGGCGCTGGTGCTGGGGTTCGGCGCGGCGGGCCGTGCGCCGCAACCGGCGCTGCCGGTGGGCCTGGTGATCGAGGCGGAGCTGACGCCGCACACGGGGGCGGGGCAGTTGCGCGCCGATCTGAGCGAGGAGGTGGGCATCGCGGAGCCGACGGGGACACCTCCGCCGGGCGGGACGACCACGGCGGCGGTGGAGGCGTACGGCTCGGCGCTGCGGGAGGACCCGTGGCTGGAGTCGTGGCCGGTGACGCTGACGGACGTCATACCCGTCCCGGACGGGGACGGGTGGCAACTGGCCGACGCGGACGGGGAGTCGGCCCTGCCGATCACGCCGTCGTCGTCGGCGCGACCGGGCCTGTGGAAGCTGGTGGCGCTGTCGGGGGGCGGCCCGCTGACGGTGTTCGGCGAATGCGGCCATCGCGGCTTCACCCCACTCGCGGCGTGGTCGCCGGACTCGCCGGAGACGGTCCGGCTGACCTGAGGGGTCCCCGGTAGTGGGTTCGTCCTCGGTCGCCGCCCACCAGCCGCGCGACCGGCCAACGCTCCGGGACCGCCTCGCTACGGCCCGTCCCCTATCTATACGTATACGGAGGCATCCGATGACCCTCACCACCCCCTGGGAAGACCTCGTCACGTCCGCCCTCCTCGGTACCGACCGCCGCACCCCGCCCGCCGGGACAGTGGCTCCCGGCCAGGACGCGCCCGTCGCGCTGCTGGACGCCGCCGCGCTCCACACGGTGCGGCGGCGCGCCGGTCTGCTCCCGGCGCGCGCCGCCGCCCGGCCGGAGCCGGCGCCCCGTGACGACCGCCGTGAACTGCCGGAGCCCGCGCGCCGGCGTCTGGCCCAACTGCTGGCCGACCGCTCGGCGCCCGCCGGTACGGGCGGCAGGCGCGGTACGACCCCTGATCTCACCGAACTGCTTCCCCAGTGGCTCACCGCCGCCAACGGCCACGGGTACCGCGCCCCCGCCGCCGCGCTGCCCGCACTGCTCGACGCCGCGCGCGGGCGCAACGATCTGCGGCCGCACGCCCTCGCGTTCGCCGGACCGCGCGGCCTGTGGCTCGCGCGCTTCAACCCGGACTGGAAGTTCGCCCTGCGCGGCGCGTCCGGCGGCGCCGTCCTGCCGGGCGCCCAGGACACCGAAGCGGTAAGGGAGTTGTGGGAGCAGGGACTGTTCGCCGAGCGCGTCGCCCTGCTGGCAGGCGTACGCGCGCAGGACCCGGCCGCGGCGCGGGCGCTGCTGGGCACGACCTGGTCGACGGAGCGCGCCGAGGACCGGCTGATGTTCCTCGACTCGCTGCGCGCCGGACTGTCCGACCTGGACGAGCCCTTCCTTGAGGAGGCGCTCTCCGACCGCAGCCGCAATGTCCGCGCGACCGCCGCGGAGTTGCTGTCCGCGCTGCCGAACTCCGCGCTGGCCGGACGGATGGCGGCGCGGGCGGCGACGTGCGTGAGCCTGGTCCGCACCGGCGGCCCCACGGGCCCCACCGTCATCGTCGAGGCGCCGCACGAGTGCGACGCGGCCATGCAGCGCGACGGGGTGAGCGCGACACCGCCCAGCGGCCGGGGCGAACGGTCGTGGTGGCTGGGCCAGTTGGTGGAGGCGACCCCCCTGTCGGTCTGGCCGGAGCGGCTCGGGGACCGTACGCCCGAGGACATCGTCACACTGCCGGTCCTGGACGACTGGACGGACGAACTGCACGCGGCGTGGTGCCGCGCGGCCGTCCGCCAGCGCGACGCCCGCTGGGCGCGCGCCCTGCTGGGCCCGCCCACCGCGTCCCCGGCCACCGGCCCGGGGGCGTCGTCGCTCGCGGAGCGGGCGAAGCTGCTCGCCACCCTGTCGGTGTCGGAACGGGCGTCCTGGGTGGCCGAGTTCATAGCCGCCCATGGTCTGTCGGAGGCGTTCCAGCTCCTCGGCGTCTGCGCGGTGCCGTGGTCCGGGCCGCTGGGCCGCGCCGTGGTCGACGCGCTCGACATCGCGCGGGACGGCGGGAGTTACCCGTGGAGCTTCAGCGGCGTGATGGGACTCGCCGAACGCTGTCTGGACCCGGCGGAGGCGCCCCACCTGGACATCCTCACCGCCACCCCGGACGAGGCGGAAGGCGCGTCACCGGGAGCGGGCGGCTACTGGTCGGAGGCGTTCCAGCGCCTGGTCTCCACGCTGCGGCTGCGCGCCGCGATGATGTCGGAGCTGACGGAGCCGGCGCGGTTGTCGGAGCCGACGGAACCGACGGACGAGCCCGAGCCGCCGGACGCGGGCCCACCGAGCCCGCCCGGCGCCTGAGGACAAGAAGTCCCCGAAAACAGAAACGTCAGGGACTACGCGCCGGCCGGCTGTCGCACGTTCGCGTTCACCCAGTCCACGATCGACGTCGTCGTCGCGCCCGGCGTGAAGATCGCCGCCACGCCCTTCTCCTTCAGCGGCGCGATGTCCGCCTCCGGAATGATGCCGCCGCCGAAAACCTTGATGTCCAGCGCGTCGTGCTGCTCCAGCAGGTCTATGACCTTCGCGAACAGAGTGTTGTGCGCGCCGGACAGGATCGACAGACCGATCGCGTCGGCGTCCTCCTGGATCGCGGTGTCCACGATCTGCTCGGGCGTCTGGTGCAGCCCGGTGTAGATGACCTCCATACCCGCATCCCGCAACGCTCGCGCGATGACCTTGGCCCCGCGATCGTGGCCGTCGAGACCCGGTTTTGCCACCACCACTCGGATCGGACCGGTCACACCCATCACTGCCTCCACATACCGACTTCGTCGTCATTGGCACGGGTCCCCGTACCGGCGAGGGACGGAGATGTGAACGAACGTTATCCCCAGCATCTCGCACGCCGCTGTTTCGCGGTGGCCGGGGAGGGGGAAATCACACATTGGGACATGTTCACTCTGCGTCGTGCCGGCCCCACCCGGCACGGGAGCCGCAAGGGAGTCGCTTCCCGTGTGGCGTAGGGAGGTAGGTCAATGAAGATCCCGCCTTTCGCCGAGCTTTTCTCGCCTTTCCCGTCCGTGGTACGGCGGCCGGCGGCCTGGGAGCTGCCCGTCACCCTCCTGCGGGCCTCAGTGCTGGAGATGGCGATCCTCGCCGGTCATCTGGTCCTCTATCCGGGTGGCATCGCCAAGGAGCGCCCGGCGCCCGAGCTGCCCCCCGAGGCCGCCACGCTGCCCACCGAGGGCCGCTCCCGCCCGCCTGTCCTGCTCCTGCACGGCTTCGTGGACAACAGGTCCGTCTTCGTCCTGCTGCGCCGCTCGCTGGCCCGGCACGGCTGGCGCCATCTCGAATCGCTCAATTTCTCGCCCCTGACCAGCGACATCCGGCTGGCGGCCGAGGTGCTCGGTCAGCACATCGAGGAGGTCTGCGCCCGTACGGGGCACCGCGAGGTGGACATCGTCGGTCACAGCCTCGGGGGCCTGATCGCCCGGTATTACGTACAGCGACTGGGTGGCGACGTACGGGTACGGACCCTGGTCACCATGGGCACGCCCCACGCGGGCACCGCCGCCGTCCCGCTCGCGAGCGCGCACCCGGTCGTCCGGCAGATGCGGCCCGGCTCGGATCTGATCGAGGAGCTGCGGGAGCCGGCGCCCGGCTGCCGGACCCGGTTCGTCAGCTTCTGGAGCGATCTCGACCAGGTCATGTCACCGGTGGAGGCGGCCCGCGTCGAGCATCCGGACCTCGTCGCGCAGAACGTGGGCGTGACCGGTATCGGCCATCTCGCTCTGCCCGTGCACCCGGCCGTCGCCGCCGGGATCCGATACGTCCTGGAGCACGACGACGCGGCGGAGCTGTCGGAGACGCAGCTCGCCGAAGCGGCCGAATGGGCCGGAAGCGGTACAGAACGCGCGGGGGACCAGGCCGACGGCGCGATATCGGTGGCATGAGGACCCCGACAGGGGCGGACGAGGTCGAGCCAGGGCGGTCGACGGTCCAAACATCGGCATCGAAATAGGTTGCGCCCACATCCGATTCGATGTCGGTTCGACACCTCACCGACACCCAGGAAATCGAACGCGTCTCGAACGTAGGGCCAAAGGTGTGCCCGCCCTCCGCCGAAAGACGGCCGAATGCCCGTTTCCAGAGCGCCCGGAAGCCGCCGAAGATTGTCGCCGTCGCATACCGCCGGGTACAGTCGCGGCCACTGCTTTCCCTTCTGGGTCCCACCGTTCCTCAAGACGGCCCCAGAAGCCTGGTTCTGCTGCCGAGGCGAGAGAGAAGTTGGTGAACGACCAGCACCCCCACGCCGGATACGCCGCCCACGACGGCTATTCCACAGGCAGCTTCGACAGTGACCCGCTCTTCGGCGCGCTTCCGGGCACGAGCCCGGCGGGCACGGTCACTTACGAGACGGACCACAGCGGCAGTTACGACTCGACGCAGTGGAACGCGGGTTACGACCCCTACGCGACGCAGGCGCCGCAGGCACCCCAGGTTCAGTACGAGGCGTACGACGCGTACGCGGCACAGGCCCAGCAGTCCCCACAGCCCGCGCAGTCGTACGACACGACCGGGCAGTGGGACGCCAACGCCTGGAACGAGGCCAACCAGACGGCCAGTTACGGATATGACGCGACCGGCCTGAACACCCCGGCCGATCAGTGGGCGGCCCCCGTGGCCGACACCGGCGCGTACGACGCCACCGCGTGGAACTCGGGAACGTCGGCCATACAGCCGGACGTACCGTTCCAGGCCGACGCCGAGGTCCAGGCCCAGGCTCCGTACTACGGCGACACCGCGACGTACGAGCCGGGGGCGTACGAGCCCACCGCCTACGAACCGGCCGCGTACGAACCGGCCGCATACGAGCCCGAGATCGACCACCAGCACGAAACCGAGTACGAGCAGGCCGAGTTCGCGCCGGCCGAGTTCGCACAGTCGGAGTACGACCAGCCCGAATACGAGCAGCCGGCGTACGAGACCGAGCACGAGTACGACACGCCCGGTCCGGAGCCTGAACAGGTGTCGGAATCGGCGCTCGACCCCGAGTCGGACCATTCCGAACACGCGGACCAGCTCGTCGGGGCCGCGGCCACCGTCACCGCCGCGACCATCGCTCCCCGCCCCGTCCGCCGGGCGGCCGGAGGCAGCCGCAGCAGGCGCCGTACACCGGCGAAGCGTTCGGCTCTGCTCACCGTCGCCGTCCCCTCCGCCTGTGTGATGGGCGTCGCCGGCATCGCCGCCGCCTCGGTCGGCGGACTCGGCGCCGAGGAGACCAAGGACGACTCGACCACGCTCACCGCCTCGGACGCGGCCGCGGTCAAGCCCGCCGCGGTGAACAACAAGCTCGACACCCAACTCGCCGCTCTCGACGCCGACGCACGAGACTTCGGAGACCGCGCCAGCCGCACCCAGGAGCGCATCGACCTCAAGGAACGTCAGGCGGAGGAGAAGAAGAAGCGCGACGCGCTGGCCGCGGCCAAGGAGGCCGCCCGCCCCAAGTTCGCCATCCCCGTCGCGAATCACGCGCTCAGCGCCTACTACGGCCAGGCCGGCGTCAACTGGATGTCGATGCACACGGGCATCGACTTCCCCGTCGCGTACGGCACGCCGGTGATGGCCGCGACGGACGGCACCGTCCGTACCCAATGGAACGGCGCCTACGGCAACATGGCGATCGTCACCGCCGCCGACGGCACCGAGACCTGGTACTGCCACCTCAGCAGCACGAAGATCCGCTCCGGCTCCGTCAAGGCCGGTGACGAGATCGCGTACTCGGGGAACTCGGGCAACTCCACCGGTCCGCACCTGCACTTCGAAGTACGGCCGGGCGGCGGCTCGGCGATCGACCCGCTGTCCTGGCTGCGCGGCCACGGGCTCAACATCTAGCGAGCGGCACCGGCTTCGGCGCGGCGGGCCTCGTTCTCAGCGGCCCGCCGCACTCGTGTGCCCGCGCGCTTCTACAGCTTGTCGACCGGCGCGTAGCGCAGCAGCAGCCGCTTCGGCTTGGAGTCGCCGAAGTCGATCGTCGCCTGCGCGTCGGCGCCCGACCCCGTCACCGTGACGACCGTCCCGAGCCCGAACTGGTCGTGCGTGACCCGGTCCCCCACCGCGAGCGAGATGACCGGCTTCTCGGTCGCGCGCCGGGTGGCGAAGCCCGCCGGGCCCGAGCGTGAGCGGGACGAGGACAGCGAGGACGTGATCCCCGACGTCGGTCCGGCCGGGGCGGCCATCGGGCCGGTGCGCTTCCACTGCAGATACTCGCCCGGAATCTCCTCCAGGAAGCGCGACGGCGGATTGTACGAGGGCTGACCCCACGCGCTGCGCATCGAGGACCGGGTGAGGTAGAGCCGCTCGCGGGCGCGTGTGATGCCGACATACGCCAGCCTGCGCTCCTCCTCCAACTCCTTGGCCTGGCCCAGCGCCCGCATGTGCGGGAAGACGCCGTCCTCCATGCCCGTCAGGAAGACGACGGGGAACTCCAGGCCCTTCGCCGTGTGCAGCGTCATCAGCGTGATGACACCGGAGCCGTCCTCGTCCTCGTCGGGGATCTGGTCGGAGTCGGCGACGAGCGCGACCCGCTCCAGGAACTCGGCGAGTGTGCCGGCCGTGGTCACGGCGGGGGCGTCCGCGTCGGCGGCCGCCTCGTCCGCGTCGGCCCCGGAAGCCGCGCCCGCGCCGCCGTCGGTCGCCGCAGCGTCCGTGGCCCCCGCCGCGTCCGCCCCGGCCGCCTGAGCCCTCTCCTGCTCGAACTCCAGCGCCACGGCGGCCAGTTCCTGCAAATTCTCGATCCGCGTCTCGTCCTGCGGGTCGGTCGACGCCTGCAACTCCGCCAGATACCCGGTCCGTTCCAGCACGGCCTCCAGGACCGTCGCCGGACCTGCGCCGGACTCGACGACCGTACGCAGCTCCTCCATCAGCGTGTTGAAGCGCTTCACCGCGTTCGACGAGCGGGCCGCCATGCCGTACGCCTCGTCCACCCGGCGCAGCGCCTGCGCGAAGGAGATCTTCTCCCGTACGGAGAGCGCGTCGATCATCGCCTCGGCGCGGTCGCCGATACCGCGCTTGGGCACGTTCAGAATCCGGCGCAGCGGGACGCTGTCCTCCGGGTTGGCGAGCACCCGCAGATAGGCCAGCACATCGCGGACCTCCTTGCGCTCGTAGAAGCGCACCCCGCCGACGACCTTGTAGGGCAGGCCGACGCGGATGAAGATCTCCTCGAACACACGTGACTGCGCGTTCGTCCGGTAGAAGACGGCGACGTCGCCCGCCTTGGCCTCCGACGCGTCCGTCATGCGGTCGATCTCGTCGGCGACGAACTGCGCCTCGTCGTGCTCGGTGTCGGCCACGTATCCGATGATCTGGGCGCCCGCTCCCGCGTTCGTCCAGAGGTTCTTGGGCCGCCGGCTCTCGTTGCGCTCGATGACCGCGTTGGCCGCGCTGAGGATCGTCTGCGTGGAGCGGTAGTTCTGCTCCAGCAGGATCGTCGTGGCGTTCGGATAGTCCTCCTCGAACTGGAGGATGTTACGGATCGTGGCGCCCCGGAACGCGTAGATGGACTGGTCGGCGTCGCCGACGACGCACAGCTCGGCCGGGTCGTGTCCCTCGCCCGAGGGGCCGACCAGCTCACGCACCAGGGTGTACTGCGCGTGGTTGGTGTCCTGGTACTCGTCCACCAGGACGTGGCGGAAGCGGCGGCGGTAGTGCTCGGCGACGTCCGGGAACGCCTGGAGCAGATGGACCGTCGTCATGATGATGTCGTCGAAGTCCAGGGCGTTGGCCTCGCGCAGCCTCGCCTGGTACATCCGGTACGCCTCGGCCAGCGTCTTCTCGAAGGGGTCCGCGGCCTGACCTGCGAAGGTCTCCTCGTCGATCAGCTCGTTCTTCAGATTCGAGATCTTGGCGCTGAACGACTTCGGGGGGTGCCGCTTGGGGTCGAGGTCCAGATCGCGGCAGACCAGGGCCATGAGCCGCTTGGAGTCGGCCGCGTCGTAGATGGAGAACGAGGACGTGAAGCCGAGCCGCTTCGACTCGCGGCGCAGGATCCGCACGCAGGCGCTGTGGAACGTCATCACCCACATGGCGTTCGCGCGCGGTCCGACGAGCTGCTCGACGCGCTCCTTCATCTCGCCCGCGGCCTTGTTGGTGAACGTGATCGCCAGTATTTCGCCCGGGTGCACACTGCGGGTCCCCAGCAGATGCGCGATCCGATGGGTCAGCACCCGCGTCTTGCCCGAGCCCGCGCCGGCCACGATGAGCAGCGGCGATCCGGTGTGTACGACGGCGGCGCGCTGCTCGTCGTTCAGCCCTTCGAGCAGCGCCGCCGGGTCCACGACCGTGCGCGGCGCACCGTCGCGGTGGTACGGATCCCTGGGCGGGGGCACGTCGAACTTCCCTCCGAAGAGATCGTCGGGCACCTGCTCCGGCGCGGTGTCCTCGGGCGGCGGCGGGGGCTCCTCGGCCGAGGGCTGGAGGTCCGCCAGGAAGCTGTCGTCAAAGAGGCTGCTCATCGCTTCCTGAGTCTAGGGTGCCGCACTGACAGCCAACCGCCACCTGGCCTCGCGGGGGTCCGGGCGACCGTTTTCGGAAGCGCCCACGACCGTTTATGCGAAAGGTCACGAAAATGTATCGGGCATATCGGCCATCAACCTTCACAGCGGCACCACAGATTGGCTAGCGTGCTCGCCGAGGCGGTCCGTACTCCATCGGCGATCAGCGCCAAGCGGGCGGCCTGCGCCGAATCCGGGCTTCCCCGAAGGGAGTTCGGAACCGGGGACCCACCATGTTCGACCGGGGTGAATCGGGCCGTACTCCCAGGCCCGTAGGGCAACCTTCCGTTCCGCCCGAACCCGACAGCTAACCCGGTAGGCGGTCCACGGAAGGAGATGCCGACCTTGGCGTCGCATCGTAAATCGCGTACCCGCACCGGGGTGCGCGCGAACACACCGGCCGTCGGTTTCACGACGGCCGCGCTCGCCTCGGTCACGCTGCTCTCGACGCAGAGCGCCACCGCCGCGCCCACCGAGCCCAAGCCCTCGGTCGAAGAGGTGCAGAAGAAGGTCGACGACCTGTACCGGCAGGCCGGTACGGCGACGCAGCAGTACAACAAGGCGAAGGAAGCGACCGACACCCAGCGCAAGTCGGTCGACCGGGTCCTGGACGACGTCGCCAAGAGCGCCGACAAGGTCAACGAGGCGCGGCGCTCCCTCGGTACGTATGCGGCGGCGCAGTACCGCGCGGGCGCGGTCGGCCCCACGGCCGCCCTGATGTTCGCCGACAGCCCGGAGTCGTACTTCGAACAGACCCAGCTGATGGACCGGCTGACCGACCGCCAGCAGGAGGCCGTCGAGGACTTCCAGAAGGAGCAGCGGTCCGCGGCCAAGCAGCGCGCCAAGGCGACGAAGAGCCTGGAGACGCTCACGGAGTCGCAGGACTCGCTCAAGGCGGGCAAGCAGAAGGTCCAGAACAAGCTCGCGGCGGCGCGGTCGCTGCTGTCGGAGCTGACGGCCGAGGAGAAGGCGCGGCTCGCCGCGCTGGAGCTGAAGAAGGAACAGGAGGCGCGCCGCAAGGCCGAGGCGAAGGCCGAGGAGGAGGCCGAGGAGGAGGCCGCGGAGCGCAAGCGCCAGGAGGAGGCGCGGGAGAAGGAGCAGCCGCCCGCCACCGGCGGCGGCACGGGCACGGGCACGGGCACCGGGACGGAGACCGGCTCGGGGGGCACGGACGGTACGTACGCGGCCAAGGCCGAGAAGGTCCTCGCCTTCGCCCGCGACCAGATCGGCAAGCCGTACGTGTGGGGTGCCACCGGCCCGAGCAGTTACGACTGCTCGGGGCTGACGGCCGCGGCCTGGAAGGCGGCGGGCGTGCAGCTGCCGCGTACGACCTGGGACCAGGTGAAGGTCGGCAAGCGCGTCGCCACGGCGGACCTGCTCCCCGGCGACCTGGTGTTCTTCTACGACGACATCAGCCACGTCGGCATCTACAAGGGCGACGGCAAGATGATCCACGCGCCGAAGCCGGGCGCGAACGTCCGCGAGGAGTCGATCTACTACATGCCGATCTACGGCAGCGTGCGCCCGGCCTGACCACCGGCCGGGTCCCCGTCCGCGGGCTGTCGACCGGGACGGTCCCCCGTCC
>NZ_JBHUZM010000130.1:0-21522 GCF_042667665.1 Streptomyces sp. NPDC057307
GGACCTCTTCTGTTCGGGGGGCCGGTACGGTGCGGCGGCCGCTACTCGGAGACGGCCGCGGGCTCGGGCTTCGCCCCGTCCGCCGGCGCGGACGTGGCGGTGGGAGTCTTGACGTGGCGCAGGAGCACCGCCGCGCCGACGGCACCGAGCAGCATGACGACGCCACCGACCACGGCGCTGAGGTTCATGCCGCGGGTGAAGGCTTCCCCGGCGGACGTGACGAGGGCGTCGCCCGCCTCACCGGGCAGGTGCTTCGCCACCTCGGTCGCACCGCCGAGTGAACCCTCCGCGGCCTCGGCGGCCTCCGGCGGCAACCCCTTCGTCACATCGGCGACATCACGGGTGTAGACGGCGGCACCGATGCTGCCGAGGATCGCCACGCCCAGCGCTCCGCCGAGCTGGTTGGCGGTCTCGGGCAGCGCGGCGGCGGCGCCCACGCGGTCCTCCGGAGCCGCGGAGACGATCAGGTCGGCGGTCAGGGGGATCGCCATGCCCACACCGGCCGACAGCACGCTCGCGCCGATCACCGCCATGGCCAGGTTCGAATCGGCGTGCAGCTGCGTCATGATGGCGAATCCCGCCGACGCGACCACCATGCCGATGGCCATGATGTAGCCGGGGCGGATCTTCTTGGCCAGCCCGACGGCGACCGAGGTGGTGACCGCCACCGCCAGCGGCGCGGGCAGTGTCCACAGACCGGCTTCAAGTGGGTTGAGCCCGTAGACCAGTTGGATCCACTGCGTCGCGAACAGCAGGAACCCGATCATCGCGAACAGGGCCACCAGGTTGACGGCGATGGACGCGGTGAACCCCCGGTCCCGGAAGAGGCTCAGGTCGATCAGTGGATTGGGGGCCACACGCTGGCGCAGGACGAAGAGCACGCCGATGACGAGGCCGGCGGCGGTGACGCCCACGTACATCCAGTCGAAGCCGTCGTCGGCGAGTTCCTTGATGCCGTAGATGACGGGAAGCATGGCGGCCAGGGACAGCACGGCACCGAGGAAGTCGAAGCGGCCGGGCTTGGGGTCGCGGTGTTCCGGCAGGAGGATGGGGCCCAGCACCACGATGAGGATCGTCACCGGGATGTTGATCAGGAAGACCGAGCCCCACCAGAAGTGTTCCAGCAGCAGCCCCGACACGATCGGCCCCAGGGCGGCGCCGCCGGAGAGGCCGGCGGTCCACACGGCGATGGCGGTACGGCGCTGGCCCGGGTCCTGGAAGATGTTGCGGATCAACGAGAGCGTGGACGGCGCGAGTACGGCGCCGGACATGCCGAGGAGAGCGCGGGCGAGGATCAGCAGTTCGGGGCTGGTCGCGTAGGCGGAGGCCAGCGACGACGCGCCGAACACGACCGCGCCGATCATCAGCAGCCGCCGGCGGCCGATGTGGTCGCCGAGTGTGCCCATCGCGATGAGCAGCCCGGCGAGCATGAACGCGTAGATGTCCACGATCCACAGCTGCTCGGTGGCGCTCGGTTCCAGGGTCGCGCTCAGGAACGGCAGCGCGAAGTACAGCACCGTCATGTCCATCGACATCATGAGGACAGGGACGACGAGGACGGCGAGGCCGACCCAGTCCCTCAAGGTTGCACGTTGCGGACTCATGGCCTCGACTCTAGATCTGTATAAGAGATCCGTCTAACTCAGATTCTGTTCAAGACATCCGTTTAAGACAGATCACTGAGAGAATGGCTAGACTGTTCGACATGGGACACCGAGAGGATCTGCTGGCCGGAGCGAAGCAATGCCTCTACGAGAAGGGGTACGCGCGGACCACCGCACGCGACATCGTGGAGGCGTCCGGCACGAATCTCGCCTCGATCGGCTACCACTACGGCACCAAGGAAGCCCTCCTCAACGCCGCCATCATGGAGGCGCTGGAGGA
This sequence comes from Streptomyces sp. NPDC057307, assembly GCF_042667665.1. Taxonomy (NCBI): domain Bacteria; kingdom Bacillati; phylum Actinomycetota; class Actinomycetes; order Kitasatosporales; family Streptomycetaceae; genus Streptomyces; species Streptomyces sp. NPDC057307. Next base: position 1,885 of record NZ_JBHUZM010000130.1, read on the forward strand.
GTGGGCCCAGGAGCTGAAGGGCGCTCTGGCCGATGTGGGAGACCTGCCCGACGATCCGATCAAGCGGTTCGAGATGGCGTGGACGCGCGTGATCGAGCTGTTCGAGCGTCATCGCCCGGTGTGGGGGGCCCAGTTCGACGCGATCTCCCAGCGCGACCATGTGCCAGAGGTCGCCGGCTTCTTCATAGAGGCACAGCAGCAGGCGCAGAACGGCCTGGTCCGGCTCCTGTGGGGCGGCGACGAACTGTCGGACCCCACCGCGACCGCGCTCGGACGCTTCTACCACGCGCTGCTCAGCGGCGTGATGATGCAGTGGGTCGTCGACCCGGAGCACGCCTCGACGGGCGAATCGCTCGCCGAGGCGCTGCGGACGGTCGCGGAGAACGCCCGCCACTTCGGGTCAGGGGCGACCGTCTGACATCGCGGCGGCCTCCCGGGCCAGCTGCGCCCGGTCGACCTTGCGGTTGGAGTTGAGCGGGAACTCCGGCACGTGCCGGAATGTCTTGGGCACCATCGGATCGGGCAGATGCGCGGCCAGTTCGCGGCGCAGCGTCGCCGCCGGGATCCGCTCACCGGTGTAGTAGAGGACCAGCTCCAGCCCGCCGTTCGGGGCCGGCCGGGTCACGGTCGCCGCGTTCTGCACGCCGGTGCACTGCCGTACGACATGGTCGACCTCGGCCAGCTCGACCCGGAAGCCCTGGATCTGCACCTGGGCGTCCATCCGGCCGAGATAGATCAGCTCGTCGTCGTCCAGCCGTCGCACCCGGTCGCCGGTCCGGTACCAGCGGCGGCCGGAGTGCTCCAGGAACCGGCCCCGGTTGTCGTCCTCGTTCAGATAACCGGGCGTCATCTGCGGCCCGGCGATGCACAGTTCGCCCTCCGCCGCCGACTCGCCGTCGTCGTCCAGCAGCAGATGGTCGTGGCCGGGGTGCACCTTGCCGATCGGGACACCGCCGTTCACGGTCTCCTTCTCGGAGGCGTCCGGCGACCAGCGGTGCCCGGTGATGGTGACCGTCAGCTCGGTCGGCCCGTACAGATTCTCGATCTTCGACTGGGGCGCGGCCACGTGCCAGGCGGCGGCGTCCTCGTGCAGCAGCGCCTCACCCGCGAAGAACGTCCAGCGCAGCGTGGGCATCGATCCGGGGGTCAGACCGCCCATCCGCCGGATGAACGTGATGCCGCTCGGGGTGGAGAACCACACGGTCATCTTCCGCTCGGCGAAGAACGCCGGCAGGTCCCGGTGGGCCGAGGGCGGGATGGGGTGCACCTGCGCCCCGTTGCCCCACGCGCAGAACATCTCGAACATGGCGCAGTCGAAGTTGAGTCCGACGTTCTGGCAGAACACGTCGTCGGGCCCGAAGTCGTAGCGCTCGTCGAGCAGTTCGAAGTAGTGGTGGTTGGCCTCGTGGGTGATCGGCACCCCCTTGGGGCGGCCCGTCGAGCCCGAGGTGAACAGGATGTACGCCACGTCGGACGGGCTGACGGCCACCGGCGTGTCCAGCGAGGGCCCCGTCGTGGTCTCGTCCAGGACGGGCAGGTCCAGCCCGGTCTCGGCGAGCGAGGCGCGGCCCACCGAATCTGCGATGACGGTGGAGACGTTGGCGGCGGTGAGCATGGAGCGGGTGCGCTCGGCGGGGAACCGCGGGTTGAGCGGTACGACCGTGGCGCCCGCGTACAGCGCGGCGATGATCCCGACGTAGGCGGTCAGGCTCTTGTCGGCCAGTACGGCGACGTTGTGCGGACCTTGCGGAGCCATGGCCCGCAGCGCCGCTGCCCGGCGCATCGCCAGTTCGTGCATCTGCTCGTACGTCAGGCTCTCGGTGGCGTCGACGCGGATCGCGGTCCGGCCGGGCGACAGTGCCAGGCCGCGCAGGAAGCGCTCGTGCAGACCGTGGCCGGGGACGGGTGTCTGATTCATTGTCCTCGCTCCGAAGAGGGAAAGGGGTGGGTAGGGGTGCCGACCGGTAGGACTCAGGGCTTAGGTTGGCGGCGACGCCGACTATTCGGTAAACGTCGGGAAAACACGGGAGCCCGTATGTGGGACGAATCTTTCGAGCAACTTCTCCGCAAACAGATTCCGCTGCTGGAACCGGATGAGGAGTTGACCGCCGATCTTAGCCTGCGCGATTTCGGTCTCGACTCCATGGGAATGGTCTCGCTGCTGTCCTCGGTGGAGGACGCATATGGCGTCCGTTTCGTGGACGATGCGCTCAACATGGATAACTTCGCGACTCCCGCGACTCTCTGGAAAACCCTGGACGCCATGCGCTGACCGGATTCTTGATTGCGCTATGCGATCGCGCTGCGACGGCGCGGTCGCATAGCTGTGTCGGGACGCACCGCCACCACCTGGAAGGCGTTGGTCATGACATCCACCCGGCCCCACAGGGCGTCCTGTCCGGTGACATGCACCCGGTCGACGCCGAGCCCCTTGATCGTGTCGACGACGGCCGGCCACCGCACGGTGCGGGTCACGGCGTTCAGCAGCAGCTCCCGCACGCCCTCCCCGGTCCGCACCAGCGACCCGTCGTGGTCGGACACGACGGGGATCCGGGGATCGGAGAAGGCGATGTCCGCGGTGATCCCGGTCGCGATCTCCTCGCGCAGCGCGTCGAACAGCGCCGAGTGCATCGGCGGCCGCATGACGTACAGCGGGAGCCCGCCCGCCGCGCGGAGCCGTCCCTGCAGCCACTCCACCACGTCCTCGCGCACCGACAGCATGTGGAAGTCGTGGTCGACCTGGCAGGCCACCTCGTTCCAGTCGCCACGTTCGGTCAGCTCCGCCTGGATCTCGGCGAGCCGGTCGGGCGCGACGCGGGCGAACGACTGGGTGACGATGTCGCGGTGCTCGCGGGCGAAGTGGTCGTCGACGCGGCGGCCCCACGCGGCGGTCATCTCCACGGCCTCGGGGAACGCCAGCGCGCCGGAGTGCACCGCGGCCGCCGTGCCGCCGAAGCTGGCACCGGCGCAGACGACCGGCTCCAGGTCGTTCTCCTTGACCGTCCACTCGGCCAGCGCCAGACACTGGACCAGGAACGCGATCCGGGCCGGCTCGGGGAACGCCCCCTGGTCGCCGCGGTCCTCGGCCTCCCGGTAACTGTCGAGAAGGGAATAGCCCAGTACCCGGTCCGTCTCGGCGACGAGCCGGCGGGCTATGGGATGGGTCGCCAGGAACCGCGCCGAGTCGGCGAGCCGGACCGGTCCGATTCCGGGAAAGATAATCGCCGACATATTCTCGCTCTCCCTATTTGTCGGGCTCATCGGATGCGTTCTGATAAGCCCGCCACTTCGATCCCACCTGTTGTACGGTCAGTGTTGTCCACCCCTACTGGTCGCATAACCCCTAATGCCCCCTAGTTCGGGGGCCGCAGGCCAGGGGTTCTTGCGAGTTGAAAAGCCCACCTGTTAGAAATGGGCGGGCATTACTCGGAAACGCTGAATCGGGAAGGGTGGCGCATGAGCCCGAATGGAGCTCGTCCGGTCCGGGCGCACGCGTCCGTGGACAACCTGCGGACTTATCTGCTGGCCGCCGCCCGGCGGGACCCCGACCGGCCCGCCGTGATCCAGGCGGCGGCGGACGGCGGTCTGGAGACCGTCACCTACGGCGAACTGGAACGGCGCGTCGACCGCCTCGTCGAGGCACTCGACGCGCTCGGCCTCGACGTGGGCGACCGCGTCATCCTGGAGTCCGACACCAACGCCGACGCCGTGGCGACGCTGCTGGCCTGCGCCACGCTGGGGCTGCCGTTCACCCCGACCAGCCCCGAAGTCCCGGACGAGCGGCTGCTGACGATCATCGACAGCGCCGAACCCGCGCTGCACATCCAGTCCGACGACGGACAGCGGACCGGCATACCCGAGACGGTCGGCACCGCCCGGTTCGGCTCCGGCGGACTCACCGTGGAACGGGCGCCCGCGCCGCGCGTCCGCCGCCGCCGGGTGGTGACGCCCATCGACACCGCGTACATCACCTTCACGTCGGGCACGACCGGCCGCCCCAAGGGCGTGGTCATGAGCCACCGAGGGGTCATCGCGTTCCTGCGCGGCGCCGAGGCGGCGCGCCTCATCACGGCCGAGGACCGGGTCGCCAACACCTCGCCGCTCCAGTTCGACTTCGCGCTGTTCGACATCGGCCTCGCCCTCGGCCACGGCGCCACGCTGGTGCCCGTGCCGCGCGCCCGGCTCAACTGGCCCCGCCGTTTCCTGTCGTACCTGCGCGACGCCGGGGTCACCCAGGTCGACGGCGTCCCCTCGGTGTGGCGCCCGGTCCTGCGCCACGAATCCGACCTGCTGGCCGAGATGGGCCAGGAGGGCATCCTCAGCCGCATCACGTTCTCCGGGGAGGACTTCCCCCTGGACGAGCTGCGCCGCCTCCAGGAGCTGCTGCCGAAGGCGCGCTTCACCAACGGTTACGGCGCCACCGAGACGATGGCCGCGTCCATCACCGAGGTGCCCAACCCGCTGCCGCCCGGCACCGAACGCCTGTCGATCGGCTACGCGGTCGCCGGCGCCGAGATGATGCTCCTCGGGTCCGACGGCGTCCCCGTCGACGAGCCCGGCACGATCGGCGAGATCTATCTGCGCAGCCCGTCGCTGTTCTCCGGCTACTGGCGCGACCCGGAGGCCACCCGCGCCGTCGTCCTCCCGGACCCGCTGCACCCCGAGTCGGGGCAGGTCGTGTTCAAGACCGGCGACCTGGCCTCCATGGGGCCCGAGGGCGAGCTGTACTTCCGCGGCCGCGTCGACTCCCAGGTGCAGATCCGCGGCAACCGCGTCGAACTCGGCGAAGTCGAGCGCAGGGTCGGCCAGTTCGCCGGCATCACCGGCGCCGTCGCGATGGTCCTGCCGCGCGAGGGCGGCGACCCGCTGCTGCACGCGTTCGTCACCCGCGCCCCCGCCGGGCCCGCGCCGGACACCAAAGAGGTCCTCGCGTTCTGTCGCGCGGCACTCCCCGCCTACATGGTCCCGCACGGTCTCAGCGTGGTGGACGAGTTCCCGGTGACCGTCAACGGCAAGGTCGACCGCGCCGCCCTGGCCGCCCACGCGGCGCCCTGACCCACGCGACCGACTCCAAGCGTCTTCTTCGTTTCCATGCCTCTTCTTCGTTGCGGAGTATGCACATGACCGAGCAGTCAAGGGCCGCGATGCTGGAACTGGTGCTGGCGCAAGCCGCAGCGGTGTTGCGGACCGCCGACCCGGACGCCTACGGGGACGGGGCCATCCATCTGGCCGCCGACCGCCCGTTCCTGGCGGGGGGCCTGGACTCGCTGGGCCTGGTCCAGTTGCAACGGCGGCTCGCCGCCGAGGTGGGGGTGGAACTGCCCGTCACCCTCGCCTTCGACCACCCGACACCGCTGGCCCTGGCCGGCCACCTCTCGGACCTGGTGCACGGCACCGGCGGACCCGAGGCGGCCGACGAGTCGGCGGCGCCCGCCGTGCCGTCGGCGTTCGGCGAGCCGATCGCGATCGTCGGCATCGGCTGCCGCTACCCCGGCGGGGTGAGTTCGCCCGAGGACCTGTGGCGGCTCGTCGCCGACGACACCCATGTGCTCACCGACTTCCCCGCCGACCGCGGCTGGGACCTCGACCGCATCTACAACCCGGACCCGTCCGTCACCGGCGCCAGCTATGTGCGGCGCGGCGGATTCCTGCCGGACGCCGCCGACTTCGACGCCGACTTCTTCCAGATCAACCCCAAGGAAGCGCTGGCCATGGACCCCCAGCAGCGGCTGCTGCTGGAGACCTCCTGGGAAGCGCTCGAACACGCGGGCATCGACCCGGGCCGGCTGCGCGGCACCTCCTCGGGCGTGTTCATCGGTGTGGAGCCGCACGAGTACGGGCCCCGGACGCACGAGGCCCCCGACGGCCTCGACGGCTACGTCCTGGGCGGCAATCTGCCCAGCGTCGTGTCCGGCCGCGTCGCCTACACCCTCGGCCTCGAAGGCCCCACGCTGACCGTCGACACCGCCTGCTCCGGCTCGCTCACGGCCCTGCACCTGGCCGTGCGCTCGCTCCAGGGCGGGGAGTGCGGGCTGGCGCTGGCCGGCGGCGTCACCGTGATCTCCAGCCCCGGCACGTTCACCACGTTCAGCCGCCAACGCGGCCTGGCCCCGGACGGACGTATCAAGGCGTTCGCCGCCGCCGCGGACGGCACCTCCTTCGCCGAGGGCGTCGGCGTGTTCGTCCTCGCCCGGCTGTCCGACGCGCTGCGCGACGGGCACCCCGTACTGGCCGTGATCCGCGGCAGCGCCATCAACCAGGACGGCGCGACCAACGGCCTCTCCGCGCCCAACGGCCTCGCGCAGCAGCGCGTCATCCGCAAGGCGCTCGCCGACGCCCGGCTGACCGCCGACGAGGTCGACGCGGTCGAGGCGCACGGCACCGGCACCACACTCGGCGACCCCATCGAGGGCCAGGCCCTGGTCGCCGCCTACGGACGTGGACGCTCACCCGAGAAGCCCCTGTGGCTGGGCTCGGTGAAGTCCAACATCGGGCACACCGGAGCGGCGGCGGGCGCCGCCGGAATCATCAAGATGGTGCAGGCGCTGCGTAACAGCACCCTGCCGCGCACCTTGCACGTGGACGAGCCCACCACGCACGTCGACTGGTCGGACGGCACCGTCCAGCTCCTCACCGAGCCCGTCCCGTGGGAGAGCACCGACACCCCGCGCCGGGCCGGCATCTCCTCGTTCGGCGCGAGCGGCACCAACGCCCACGTCATCATCGAGGAGCCCCCCGCCCCCGTCGCCGACGGAAGCGACGAGAGTGACGGAAGCGACGAACTCCCGGCCGCCGAGCGCCCCGTGCCGGTCGTCCTCTCCGCCCAGGGCGACGACGCGCTGCGCGGCCAGGCCGAACGGCTCCTGAGCGCGGTGGACTCGGCCTCGCCGCTGGACCTCGCCTACTCGGCCGCCACCACACGCGCCGCGCTGCGCGACCGCGCCACCGTCGTCGCCGCCGACCGCGACGAACTGCGCCGCGCCCTCACCGCCCTCGCCGCCGGCGAGAGCGCGCCCGGCCTGGTCACCGGTACGACGCTGGCGACCGGCCGCACCGCGTTCCTCTTCACCGGCCAGGGCAGCCAGCGTCTCGGCATGGGCCGTGAACTGGTGCGCGCCTTCCCGGTGTTCGCCCAGGCGCTCCAGGACGCCGCCGACCACCTCGACCTCCACCTCGACGAGCCCCTCGGCGAGGTGCTGTTCGCCGAACCCGGTTCGCCGCAGGCCGAACTGCTCCAGCAGACCCGCTACGCGCAGGCCGCCCTCTTCGCCGTCGAGACCGCGATGTTCCGGCTGCTGGAGTCCTGGGGTGTCACCCCCGGACTCCTCACCGGACACTCCATCGGCGAGATCGCCGCCGCACACGTCTCCGGCGTCATGAACCTCGCCGACGCGGCGCTGCTCGTCGGCGCGCGCGGCACCCTGATGCAGGAGCTTCCCGTCGGCGGCGCCATGGTCGCCGTCCAGGCGGCGGAGGCCGAAGTCACCCCGTATCTCACCGAGAAGGTCGGCATCGCCGCCGTCAACGGCCCGGACGCGGTCGTGCTGTCCGGTGAGACCGACGCCGTACTCGCCGTCGCCGCCCGCTTCGCCGAAGAGGGCCGCAAGACACGGCGGTTGCGCGTCTCGCACGCGTTCCACTCGCCGCTGATGGAACCCATGCTCGACGACTTCCGCCGCGTCGCCGAGACCCTGACCTACCAGCCGCCGCGTATCCCCGTGGTGTCCAATCTGACCGGTGAGCCCGTCGCCGCGTTCGACGCCGACTACTGGGTACGCCATGTGCGCGAGCCGGTCCGGTTCGCCGACGCCATGAGCTGGCTCGAATCCCAGGGCGTCACCACGTATCTGGAACTGGGCCCCGACGCCGTCCTGTCGGCGATGGGCCGTGACTGCCTGACCGACGGCGGCGCCGACGCCGCGTTCGCCGCGCTGCTGCGCGACGGCCACGACGAGGAGCGCCAGACCCTCGGCGCGCTCGGCCTGGCACACGCCCACGGTGTCGCGGTCGACTGGGACCGCTTCTTCGCCGGCCGCGGCGCCCGCCGCACCGCGCTGCCCACCTACTCCTTCCAGCGCAAGCGCTACTGGCTGGACGCCGGAAGCAGCCACCCGGGCACGATCGGGCACCCGATGCTCGACAGCGCCGTCAGCCTCGCGGGCGCCGACGGAGTGATCCTGACGGGCCGGCTCTCCACCCGGTCACTGCCCTGGCTGGCCGACCATGTCATCGCGGGTGTCGTCCTCGTACCCGGTACCGCCCTGGTCGAACTGGCCGTACGCGCCGGCGACGAGGCGGGCTGCGCCGCCGTGGAGGAACTCACCCTGGAGACGCCGCTGGCGGTGACCACCGACGCCGGGGTCGAGGTCCAGGTCGTCGTCGGCGCGCTCGACACGTCCGGCCGCCGCTCGGTCGAGATCTACTCCCGCCCCGCGCGGAGCGAGGAGAACTGGACCCGCCACGCCAGCGGAATACTCGCCGAACACGGCGAGGGCGCGACGGCCGACCCGGCCGTGTTCGCCCAGTGGCCGCCGGCCGACGCCGAGCCGATCGACGTCGACGGCCTCTACGAGCGCCAGGCCGCGCAGGGGTACGGCTACGGGCCCGCGTTCCGACGCGTGCGCGCCGCCTGGCGCCGCGGGGACGACGTGTTCGCCGAGGTCGCCCTCGACGAGGCCGGTGGCGACCGGTTCGGACTGCACCCCGCGCTGCTGGACTCCTCACTGCACGCCGCCGAAGGCCCGGAGGACGACGGCCAGGTACGGCTGCCGTTCGCCTGGCGCGGTGTCGAACTCCACGCCACCGGCGCCACCGCCGTACGCGTCCATGTCGTCCAGACCGCCCCGGACGAGGTCACGGTCGAACTGGCCGACGCGAACGGGGCACCCGTCGCCACCGTCCGCTCGCTCGTCCAGCGGCCCGTGCCGGTGAACGGCGTACGGCCGACCGCCTCGGGCGGCGGCTCACTGCTGCGCGTCGAATGGACCGCCGTCCAGGCCCCGTCCGAGCCGGACGCCGCCTCGCACGAGTTCCAACTGGCGTACGTCCCCGAGACGTTCCCCGGCGAACCCGCGGACGCCGCCCGCGCGGCGACACTGCACGCCCTCACCCTCATCCAGGACGCGCTGCGCGACGACACCCGCCTCGCGATCGTCACCCGCGGCGGCCCGTACGACTTCACCCTCGCGTCCCTGTGGGCGCTCGTGCGCTCCGCCCAGGCCGAGAACCCCGGCCGCTTCGTCCTCGTCGGCACCGACCACGACGTGCCCGAGCACGAACTGCGCGCCGCCCTGGCCACCGGCGAAGCCCAACTCGCCCTGCGCGACGGCAAGGTACTCGTGCCCCGCCTGGCCAGGACGCCCGTACCCGAGGACCCGCGCCCCGTCGCGTGGCACCCGGACGGCACCGTGCTGATCACCGGCGGCACCGGCGGTCTGGGCGGCGTGGTCGCCCGCCACCTCGTACGACAGCACGGTGTGAAGCACCTCCTGCTCACCGGACGCCGCGGCCCCGACAGCCCCGGCGCGAGCGAACTCGTCGCCGAACTCGCCGAGTTGGGCGCCCACGCCACGGTGGCCGCCTGCGACGTCGCCGACCGCGCCGCCCTGGCCGCGCTGCTGGCGACGATCCCCGGCGAGCACCCGCTGACCGGTGTCGTCCACAGCGCCGGAGTCGTCGACGACGGGCTGGCCGGATCGCTCACGACCGAACAGGTCGACACCGTCTTCCACGGCAAGGCCGACGGCGCCTGGCATCTGCACGAGCTGACCCGTGACCTGCCGCTCGCCGCCTTCGTCCTCTTCTCCTCCGCGGCCGGGACCATGGAGGCCGCCGGACAGGGCAACTACGCCGCCGCCAACGCCTTCCTGGACGCGCTCGCCGCGCACCGGGCCACCCAGGGCCTCCCCGCGACGTCCCTCGCGTGGAACCTGTGGGCGGGCGACGCGGGAATGGGCGCCCGACTGGACGAGGTCACCCTCCGCCGCGCCGAGCGCTCCGGACTCCCCGCCCTGGACGCCGAGGAGAACCTCGCCCTCCTGGACCAGGCCCTCGTCACCGGCGCGCCCGCCCTGGTCCCGCTGCGCATCGACGCCCCCGCGCTGCGGGCCCGTTCCGAGGGCATACCGCCGATGCTGCGGGGACTGGTCCGCCCGCCCGCCCGGCGGAACACCGCCGCGGCGGCCGCGAGCGGCCCCGGCGGCGCACTGGCCGACCGGCTCGCCGGAAAGCCGGACGCCGAACGCGAACGGATCGTCCTCGACCTGGTCCGGACCCAGATCGCCGCCGTACTCGGACACGACGGCGGCACCGCGATCGACCCCCGCCGCGCCTTCACCGAGCTGGGCTTCGACTCCCTGGCCGCCATCGAACTGCGCAACGCGCTCGGTTCGGCCACCGGACTGCGGCTCACCTCCACGCTGATCTTCGACCACCCGACGCCGCGCGCCCTGGTCGACCACGTCCTCGAAACCGTACGCGGGGCCGCACCCGTCGTCGCCGCGCCCCGCCCCACCGTGCGGGCCGCGACGGACGAGCCCATCGCGATCGTGGCGATGGGCTGCCGCTACCCGGGCGGCGTGACCTCCGCCGAGGAACTGTGGCGGCTGGTCGCCGGCGGCACCGACGCCATCACCGAGTTCCCCGACGACCGGGACTGGCACACCGACGACATCTACGACCCCGAGCCCGGCAAGCACGGCACCACGTACACCCGCGAGGGCGGCTTCCTGCACGAGGCCGCCGAGTTCGACCCCGCCTTCTTCGGTATCAGCCCGAAGGAGGCCCAGGCGATGGACCCCCAGCACCGCATGCTCCTGGAGGTCGCCTGGGAGGCCCTCGAACAGGGCGGTATCGATCCGCACTCCCTGCACGGCACCGCCGCCGGGGTGTTCGCCGGAGTCATGAACCACGACTGGACGACCCGCTCCGGCGCCGTCCCCGAGGACCTCGCGGGCTTCACCGCGGGCGGCGGCCTCGGCAGCATCGCCTCCGGACGCATCGCCTACACCCTCGGTCTCCAGGGCCCCGCCGTCACCATCGACACCGCCTGCTCCTCCTCCCTGGTCGCCATGCACTGGGCCATGCAGTCGCTGCGACAGGGCGAGTGCACACTCGCCCTGGCCGGCGGCGTCACCGTGATGGCCACCCCCGAGACGTTCGTCGGGATGAGCCTGCAGAGCGGCCTCGCCCCCGACGGCCGCTGCAAGGCGTACGGCGCCGGCGCCGACGGCACCGGCTGGGGCGAGGGCGCCGGACTGCTGGTGCTCGAACGCCTGTCGGACGCCCGGCGCAACGGCCACCCCGTGGTCGCGGTCATCCGCGGATCGGCGATCAACCAGGACGGCGCGTCCAACGGCATCGCCGCGCCCAACGGCCCCGCCCAGCAGCGGGTGATCCGGCAGGCCGTGGCCTCCGCCGGCCTGACCCTCGCCGACATCGACGTCGTCGAGGGCCACGGCACCGGCACCACCCTCGGCGACCCCATCGAGGCGCAGGCGCTGATGGCCACGTACGGCCAGGAGCGACGGGACGACCCGCTGTGGCTCGGCTCGGTCAAGTCCAACCTCGGACACACCCAGGCCGCCGCCGGTGTCGCCGGCGTCATCAAGATGGTGATGGCGATGCGGCACGGCGTACTGCCCCGCACCCTGCACGCCGACACCCCCTCGCCGCACATCGACTGGACCGAGGGCGCCGTCGAAGTACTCACCGAACCCCGGGACTGGTCCACGAGCGGCCGCCCGCGCCGCGCCGCCGTCTCCTCGTTCGGCGTCAGCGGCACCAACGCCCACGTGATCATCGAGCAGGCACCGCCGGCCGGACCGGGCGAACCACGCGGCGTACGGCCCCCCGTCGTCCCGCTGACCGTGTCCGGATCGACCCCCGAGGCACTGCGCGCCCAGGCCGCCCGGATCGCCGCCCACCTCCGCGAGAACCCCGGCGTGGACGAACTGGACACCGCCGCCTCGCTCGCCCGGGGCCGCGCCGCCCTGGAACACCGGGCCGTGATCGTGGACGCCGACCGCGACGGCCTGCTCGCCGGGCTCGACGCCCTGGCCGCCGGCAACTCGTCCCCGGCCGTCGTCCAAGGACTGCAGCGCGGCGACTCACGCGCCGTACTGGTCTTCCCCGGCCAGGGCTCCCAGTGGCAGGGCATGGGCGTCGAACTGCTGGAGCACTCACCGGCGTTCGCGACACGCCTGGGCGAATGCGCCAAGGCACTCGAACCGTACGTCGACTGGAATCTGCTCGACGTGGTCCACGGCGCGCCCGGCGCACCGGCCCTGGACGCCGTCGACGTCGTCCAGCCCACACTGTGGGCGCTGATGGTGTCGCTGGCCGAAGCCTGGCGCGCGGCCGGCGTCGAACCGGCCGCCGTCGTCGGCCACTCCCAGGGCGAGATCGCCGCCGCCTGTGTCGCCGGCGCCCTGTCCCTGGAGGACGGCGCCCGCGTCGTCGCCCTGCGCAGCCGCGTCATCCGCCAGGACCTGGCCGGCCGGGGCGGCATGATGTCCGTCGCCCTCTCCGCCGACCGCGCGAGCGAATACCTGGCCGACTGGGACGGCCGACTGCAACTCGCCGTCGTCAACGGCCCCAGCTCCGTCGTCGTGTGCGGCGGCCCGGACGCCCTCGACGAACTGCGCGCCCGGCTGGACACCGACGAGATCCAGTCCCGCCGCATCCCGGTGGACTACGCCTCCCACTCGATGTTCGTGGAGGAGATCCGCGAGCGGCTGCTCACCGAGCTGAGCGGCCTGACACCGCGCACCTCGTCCATCCCCTTCTACTCCACCGTCACCGCCGGAACCCTGGACACCGCCGGGCTCGACGCCGAGTACTGGTACACCAACCTGCGCCGGACCGTCCGGTTCGAGGACACCACACGCGCGCTGCTCGCCGACGGCTTCGAGATCTTCATCGAGGCCAGCCCGCACCCGGGCCTGCTCACCGGTCTCGACGAGACCGCCGAGTCCGCCGGGGTGGCCGCCACACTCGTCGGCACACTGCGCCGCGACTCCGGCAGCCCGCGCCAGTTCGTCACCTCGCTCGCCGAGGCGTACGTACGCGGCGCGACCGTCGACTGGGACACCCAGTTCGTCGGAACCGGCGCCCAGCACGTCGAACTGCCCACCTACCCCTTCCAGCGCAAGCGGTACTGGCTGCACCTGACCGAGCACACCGGCGACGCCGTGGGCATCGGCCAGCTCGCCACCGACCACCCGCTGCTCGGCGCGGCCGTGCCGGTCGCCGGGGCCGGGGGAGTGCTGCTCACCGGGCGCCTGTCGCTCGCCGGCCAGCCGTGGCTCGCCGACCATGTCGTCGGCGGCAGCGTCCTGTTCCCCGGATCGGGCTTCGTGGAACTGGCCGTCCGGGCCGGCGACGAGGTCGGCCGGGGCCGCGTGGAGGAACTGACGCTGGAGGCACCGCTGGTGCTGCCCGAGCGCGGCGGCGCGGCCATCCAGGTCGTGGTCGACGCCGATCTGCGTACCGTCTCGATCCACTCGCGACCCGACAACGCCTCCGCCGACACCCTCTGGACCCGCCACGCCCAGGGCACCCTCACCGACGCCGGACCCGAACCGGCCCACGAGCCGGCGGCCTGGCCGCCGCCGGGCGCCGAGCCCGTCGACCTCACCGGCTTCTACGAGCCGGCCGCCGACGGCGGACTCGCCTACGGGCCGGTCTTCCAGGGCCTGCGCGCCGCCTGGCGCTCCGGCGACGAGGTGTACGCGGAGATCACCCTGCCCGAACAGGCCGCCGCCGACGCCCAGCGGTTCGGACTGCACCCGGCCGCACTCGACGCCGCCCTCCACGCGACCGGACTGCTCGCCACCGACGCCGCACGGGTCACCCTGCCGTTCGCCTGGACCGGGGTCGACCTGCACGCCTCGGGAGCCGCCGCGCTCCGACTGCGGATGACCGCCCTGGGCGAGGACGAGGTCGCCCTGCGCCTCACCGACACCGCGGGCCGCCCCGTCGCCTCCGTCGAGTCGCTCGTCCTGCGGCCGGTGGCCACCGGCGGGCCGACCCGGACCGGCGCGTACGACGACTCGCTGTTCGAACTGGTCTGGGCACCCGCCGCGGCCGGCGGGACCGCCCCCCGGACCGTCGTGCACCGCGCCACCGGCGGCACCACCGCCGAATCGGTCCACACCGAGACCGCCGCGACGCTCGCCGTCCTGCAGACCTGGCTGGAGGACGGCGCCCCCGACGCCGTGCTCACCGTCGTCACCCGCGGCGCCGTGTCCGTGAACGGCGAGGACGTCACCGATCTCGCCGGAGCGGCCGTCTGGGGCCTCGTCCGCAGCGCCCAGACGGAGAACCCCGGACGCGTCGTCCTGGTCGACCTGGACGCCGCCGACGACCGCGCCGACGCGGACGTCGCCGCCGACATCGAGGCGGCGGCGGCCACGGGCGAGGCACAGCTCGCCGTACGCTCCGGCACCCTCCACCGCCCACGCCTGGCCCGTGTCACCGGCGACCTGAGCGGCGCCGCCGCCACCGTCTTCGGCGACCGGCCCGGCACCGTACTGGTCACCGGCGGCACCGGCACCCTCGGCAGCCTGGTCGCCCGGCACCTGGTCACCACCCACGGCGTCACCGACCTGCTGCTCACCAGCCGACGGGGCCCCGGCGCACCCGGCGCCGCCGAACTGGACGCCGAACTCACCGCCCTCGGCGCCCGGGTCGAGGTGGTCGCCTGCGACACCGCCGACCGCGACGCCCTGGCGGCCGTACTGGCGGACCGCACCCTCGCCGGAATCGTCCACACCGCGGGCATCCTCGACGACGGCATCCTCTCCTCGCTGACACCGGAGAGAATGGCCGCGGTGCTGCGCCCCAAGGTCGACGCGGCGCTCAACCTGCACGAACTCACCGCCGGCCAGGACCTGTCGGCGTTCGTGATGTTCTCCTCCGCCGCCGGTGTGACCGGCGGCGCCGGACAGGGCAACTACGCCGCCGCCAACACCTTCCTCGACGGCCTCGCCGCCCACCGGCGCGCCAACGGGCTCCCGGCACAGTCCCTGGCCTGGGGACTGTGGGCGGAGGCCAGCGGAATGACCGGCGAACTCGACGACGCCGACGTGGCCGGCATGGTGCGCGACGGAGTCGTACCCATCGCCTCCGACGAGGGCCTCGCGATGCTGGACGCCGCCGGCGCCCTCGACCGTGCGTTCCTGGCGCCCGTCCGGCTCGACCTCACCGGGCAGAGCCGGTCCGACGTGCCGTATCTGATGCGCGATCTGGTACGCGGCCCGTCCCGCCGCGTAGTCGATCCCGCCGCACGGGCCGCCGAACCGGCCGAGAGTCTGCGCGAGCGGCTGGCCCGCCTGACGCCCGCCCGCCGCGAACAGACACTGCTCGACATCGTCCGGGCGCAGGCCGCCACCACACTCGGCTTCGGCGACGTGGACGAGGTCGACGCCGAACGGTCGTTCCGCGACATGGGATTCGACTCCCTCGCCGCCGTACGGTTCCGCAACGCCCTCGGCGAGGTCATCGGGGACCGCCTGCCCGCGACGCTCGTCTTCGACCACCCGACCTCGCTCGTCCTCACCCGGCACCTGCTCGCGGAGATGGCGATCGACGAACCGGAAAACGAACCGGAGCCGGAGCCGGCCGAAGGCGCCGAGGACCGCACCGCCGCGATCCAGAACATGAGCCTGGCCGACCTTCTCCGTACCGCGCGACGATCAGGAGACCCCACATGACCCAGCTTCTCGACGCCACCGACCGGCGCGTCTTCCCCACCGACGAGGAACTGCTGCGCCGGGTGCTCACCCCGTACCGCGCCAAGCGGTGCGAGTACCTCACCTCGGCCACCGTCACCTCGGAGGGCGACCCCCGCGAGGGCGGCCGGCTCATCGCCACCTGCACCTTCGAGATCCCCGAGTCCTGCTACATCGACGACACCGGGCACTTCAACTCGGTCGAGTTCAACATCTGCTTCAACCAGATGGCCTACTACCTGCTGGCCATGTCGGTACGGGAATCACTCGTCGAGCCGTTCTCCGGATGGACGATCGAGCAGTTCTGGACCCGGCAGCTCGCCGACGTCTTCATCACCGACTTCAAGAGCAGCTTCCGCAGCGCCATGCAGGGCCGCCGCTTCACCGGCGAGATCGAGATCATCGACATCGCCGAGTGGGACGGCAACGACCTGCGCGACGCCCTGGTGATCCTGCGGACCAAGTGCCACTACGCCGACGAGCAGGGTGGCGAGAGCCACGGCGAGATCACCGCCGCCGTCACCAACCCGCCCGTGATCTGACCCCCGCCCGGACTTCGCGAAGGAAGCGACAATGAGCAAAGCAGAACGGCCCGGGCTTCCTGACGGAGTCCGCGAGGTCGACATCGAGCACCTCTACAGCCGCTTCGCCGACCGCGGGCTCCAGTACGGGCCGGCCTTCCGCGGCCTGCGCGCGGTGTGGTCGCACGGCGAGGAGGTCTACGCCGACTCCGCGCTCGACAGCACGGCCGGCAGCGGCGACTACCTCCTGCATCCGGCCCTGCTCGACACCGCGCTGCAGGCGGGACTGGTCCCCGGCATCGACCGGGACGACCGGACGTTCCTGCCGTTCGCGCTGCGCGGGATACGGGTGCACAAGGGCGGCGCCCGCGCCGTCCGTATCCACACCGTCCCGGGCGACGAGGGCTTCTCCCTGGCGCTGACCGGCGACGACGGCGAAACGATCGCCACGATCGGCTCCGTCGTGAGCCGGCCCGTCACGGCCGACCAGCTCGACGCCGCGGCGCAGCGCACCCAACTGCTGCGCGTCGTCTGGAAGTCCGTCGTGCAGCAGTCGGACAACGCCGACCAGCAGCGCTGGGGCTTCCTCGGCACCGACCGCATCGGCCTCACCGGCGCGCTGAAGGCCACCCGCCGCTCGTTCGACTCCTACCCCTCGCTGCGCGAACTCGACGCCGTGCTCCGCGACGGCACCGCCGTGCCGGACGTGATCGTCGTCTCCTGCACGGACGAGGACTCACCGGTGCGTTCGGCCGCGCAACGCGCCCTCATGCTCGTCCAGGAGTGCCTGGAGGACCACCGCCTCGCCAAGACCCGCCTCGTGCTGGTCAGCAGCGGCGCCGTCGCCGCCCGCGCCGAGGAGGACCTGTCCGACGTGTCGGGCGCCGCCGTCTGGGGACTGCTCCGCAGCGCCCAGTCCGAACACCCCGACCGCTTCGTCCTGGTCGACGTCGACGACCCCGGGAACTCGGGCCGCTCCCTCGCCGCCGCCGTGGCCTCCGGCGAACCGCAACTCGCCGTGCGCAACGGCGCGTTGCTCCGCCCGCGCCTCGTACGCAGCCCACCGCCGCCGCGCCACAGGAGCCTCACGGGCACCGTCGTGATCACCGGCGGCACCGGAGAGCTGGGCCGGCTGCTCGCCCGGCACCTGGTCACCGGCCACGACGTCCGGCACCTCGTCCTGCTCAGCCGCCGCGGCCCCGCGTCGCCCGGCGCCGCCGAGCTGGACGCCGAACTCACCGCGCTCGGCGCCCGCGTCGACGTGGTCGCCTGCGACGTCGCCGACCGTACATCGCTGGAAGGCGCGCTGGCCGGCATCCCCGCCCCGTCCGCCGTCATCCACACCGCGGGCGTGCTCGCGGACGGCGCCATCGGCACCCTCACCCCGCGCGGACTCGACAAGGTGCTGCGCCCCAAGGTCGACGCCGCCCTCCATCTGCACGAGCTGATCCAGGACCCGGACTGCGCGTTCGTGGTGTTCTCGTCCGTCGCCGGACTCGTCGGCAACGCGGGACAGGGCAACTACGCCGCCGCCAACGCCGTCCTCGACGCGCTCGCCCACCACCGCCGTACCCGCGGACTGCAGGGCCTCTCGCTCGCCTGGGGCCTGTGGGAGAGCGAGAACGGCATGGGCTCCGAGCTGTCCGCCGCCGACCACAACCGCATCAAGCGCTCCGGCTTCGCGCCCCTCGGGCACGACCAGGGCCTGGCCCTCTTCGACGCGGCACTCGCCGGCGACGAGGCGGTCCTCTCGCCCGTCCGCCTCAACGAGGCGGGCCTCACCGGCGACATCCCGCCCGTCCTGGAGGAGCTGGCACCCACCCGCTCCGGCAAGGCCGCCGTGACCGACACCCTGGTCAGCCGGCTGGCCGAACTGCCGGAGGCCGAACGCGACGCCGCCGCCCTGGAGTTCGTCCGCGCGGTGTCCGCCTCGGTCCTCGGCTACGAGAGCGGCGACGAGATCGACCCCGAGCGCGAGTTCAGCGCCGCCGGCCTCGACTCCATCGGCAACCTCGAACTCAGCCGCCATCTGGCGGCCGCCACCAACCTGCGGCTCCCGGCGACCCTCGTCTTCGACCACCCGACCCCCGCAGGTCTGGCCTCCCATCTGCGTCGACTCCTCCAGGAGAGCAATTCATGAAAACTGTTGTCGTCGGCGGTGGTGTCATCGGCCTGGCCACCGCATGGCGGGCCGCGCGCGAAGGCGTCTCCGTCACGGTGATCGACCCCGCCCCGGGCAGCAAGGCGTCCCACGCCTCGGCGGGACTGCTCCCGGCCATCAACGAGCAGCTGTACGACCAGGAGGACCTCCTCCGCCTCTGCCTGACCTCCCGTGAGCTGTACCCGTCCTTCGTCGCGGAGCTGGAGGAGTTCGCCCCCGCCGGCTTCCGGCGCGACGGCGTACTGGACGCCGCCTTCGACGAGGAGTCCCTGCCCGTCCTCGACCGCCAGCTGGCCTTCCAGCAGTCGATCGGGGTACGCACGGAGCGGCTGACCGCCGAGGAGTGCGCCAAGCTCCAGCCCGCCTTCGCCCCCGTGGCCGGCGGCCTGCTGTCACCGGACGACGGCGCCATCGACCCGCGCGTCCTCGACGCGGCGCTGATCACGGCCGTCGAAGCCCTGGGCGGCACCGTCGTACGCAGGAGCGCCACCCGGGTCGAGGACCACACCGTCGTCCTCGACAACGGTGACAAGGTCCCCTTCGACCGGCTGGTCCTGGCCGCCGGCTGTTGGACCCACCAGATCGAGGGGCTGCCCGAGGGCGCGATCCCGGAGATCCGACCCGTCAAGGGCCAGATCCTCCGTCTGCGCTCCGACGTCCCGCTGCTCAACATCACGGCCCGCGCCATCACCAAGGGCAAGTCCCTCTATCTGGCGCCCCGTCTGGACGGTGAACTCGTCGTCGGCGCCACCTACGAGGAGCGCGGCTACGACGAGACCGTCACCGCCGAGGGCACCAGCGGCCTGCTGCGCCGCGCCGCCGAGGTCATTCCCGAGGTCGGCGCCCTGCGCTTCGCCGAGATCACCGCGGGCCTGCGTCCCGCCTCGCCCGACGACCTTCCCGTCATCGGCCCGACGACGGTTCCCGATGTCTATCTGGCCAGCGGCCACTTCCGGATGGGAGTCCAGCTGGCTCCGGTCACGGCCGTGGCCATGGCCGCCCACCTGACCGGCACCGCCCCGCCCGCCGCGACGGTGCCGTTCACCCCGCTCCGCTTCTCCTGAGGTCTCACGAGTCCCCCTCCCCGCCGGCGCTGGCGGGGAGGGGGACTTCGTGCGTTGTCCGACGGCCGTCCACGCCCTCGCAGCCGAGGGACCCCGACCGAGAGGATCCCGGCGCCGGGGGAGTGGACGGCCGTGGCCGTACCCGGCCGGGGGCCCCGAAC
>NZ_JBHUZM010000131.1:0-21280 GCF_042667665.1 Streptomyces sp. NPDC057307
CGGCCGGGAAGGCCGGGGGCACCGTCATGTGACACACGTCCGAGGCGGTCCTACTTGGCCTCGGCCTTCTGCAGCTCGGCCAGTTCCTCGTCGGTCTCCCGGCCTGGCGTCGGCAGGTTGAACCTGACGATGGCGAAGCGGAAGACCGCGTAGTAGACCGCCGCGAAACAGAGCCCGACCAGCGCCAGGCCCCACGGGTTGGTCGCGATTCCCAGGTTGAGGAAGAAGTCGACCGCGCCGGCCGAGAAGCCGAAGCCGTCCTTCATCCCCAGCCCCCACGTCAGGGCCATGGACACACCGGTCAGCACGGCGTGGATCGCGTACAGCACCGGCGCGATGAACATGAAGGTGAACTCGATCGGCTCGGTCACACCGGTGACGAAGGCGGTGGCCGCGAGGGAGAACATCATGCCGCCGACGACCTTGCGGCGCTCGGGGCGGGCGCAGTGGACGATCGCCAGACAGGCGGCGGGCAGCGCGAACATCATGATCGGGAAGAAGCCGGTCATGAACTGTCCGGCCGACGGGTCACCGGCGAGGAAGCGCGCGATGTCGCCGTTCTTGCCCTCGTACGAACCGGCCTGGAACCAGGGGAACGAGTTCAGCAGGTGGTGCATGCCGATCGGGATCAGCGCGCGGTTCGCGACACCGAAGATGCCGGCGCCGACCGCGCCCGAGCCGACGAGCCACTCACCGAAGTTGTGCAGACCGGCGCCGAGGACGGGCCAGATGAGACCGAAGACGATGCCGATGAGCAGACCCGCGAAGGCCGACAGGATCGGGACGAGACGGCGGCCGCCGAAGAAGCCCGCCCAGTCGGGCAGCTTGGTCCGGTAGAACTTCTGGTAGAGCAGGGCGACCACGATGCCCATCACGACACCGCCGAGGACGCCCGCGTTCACGGGGGCGTCCGACATGACTATCTTGCCGTCGACGACGCTCGCGACCTGCGGCAGGTTTCCGTCCGTGAAGGTGGCGAGGACCTTCTGGAAGACCAGATAGCCGGTGACCGCGGCGAGCGCCGTGGAGCCGTCCGACTTCTTGGCGAAGCCGATGGCTATACCGACGGCGAAGAGCAGCGGCATGTTGTCGAGGATCGCGCCGCCGCCGGCGGCCATGTAACCGGCGATCTTGGTGATGAAGGTGGGGAACGACTCGCGCCCGAGCATGTCGGGGTTGCCGAGGCGCACCAGCAGGGCGCCGGCGGGCAGCACGGCGACCGGCAGCATGAGGCTGCGGCCGATGCGCTGCATGACGGACATCACGCCGGAGCCCTTTTTCTTTGCCGCGGGGGCGGCGCTGGCCGTGGACATCAACTTCCTCCAGAGGACAAGGCACCGCCAGGAGCAGGGAGAATGGGGAGTGGCGGCGACCCGGGAACACGGCGCGCGGCCATGTGGTCTACACCTTTGAGTGGTGTAGACCAGTTGTAGCATGGTGAGGGTTGAATAAGGAACCTTCGAAATCTTTCGATCCGGACTCGAAGCGACGGGCATGCGACGGGCGCCCGGCAGGGGCGCGGCGGGCCCCCGGCGGACACACGCGAGGGCCCCCGGACCAAGGGGTCCGGGGGCCCTTCCGGGGGCTTTCCCGAGGAGCTTCCGAGGGGCGTGCGCGCCCTGGCGGGCGGCGGGCCGGTCACCCTGCTTGCGTCACGTCACCGTCACTTCCCCATGTTCTCCTTCTCCACTTCCTCCTCCAGCTCCTCCGGCTCCCGCCCCGGAGTCGGAATGTCGAACTTCGTGATCGCGAACCGGAAAGTCACGTAGTACACGACCGCGAAGCAGAGCCCGATCGGGATGATCAGCCAAGGCTTCGTATCCAGATGCCAGTTGACGACGTAGTCGATCAGACCCGCCGAGAAACTGAAGCCCGCGTGCACCCCCAGCGCCCAGGTGATCGCCATCGACGCACCCGTCAGCAGCGCGTGCAGCCCGTACAGCAGCGGCGCGGCGAACATGAACGAGAACTCCAGTGGTTCCGTCACGCCCGTCACGAACGACGTCAGGGCGACCGAGACCATCAGGCCCGCCACCTGCTTCCGACGCTCCGGCCGCGCGCAGTGCGCGATCGCGAGCGCGGCGGCCGGCAGGCCGAACATCATGATCGGGAAGAAGCCCGACATGAACTGACCCGCCGTGGGGTCCCCGGCGAAGAACCGCGTCAGGTCGCCCTGGACGACGGTCCCGTCCTTCGTCGTGAACTCGCCTGCCTGGAACCAGAAGAAGGTGTTCAGGAACTGATGCATACCGATCGGGATCAACAGCCGGTTCGCGACACCGAAGATGCCCGCGCCCCACGCGCCCAGATCGATCAGCGACTTGGCGAACGACGTCAGCCCGTCACCCACCGGCTGCCACAACAGCCCGAACAGCACCCCGAGGATCACTCCCAGGAACGCCATCAGGATCGGCACCAGGCGACGGCCGTTGAAGAAGCCGAGCCAGTCCACCAGTCTCGTACGGTGGAAACGCTGCCAGACCACCGCCGTCAGCAGACCGATCAGAATGCCGCCGAGCACCCCCGGGTTCTGCGGGGTGCCCTCGGGCAGCGCGTCGGTGACCGTGTCGTCGGCGGGGAACGCCGCCAGCACGTTGTGATAGACGAGAAAGCCCACGACGGCGGCCAGCGCGGTCGAGCCGTCCGCCTTCTTGGCGAAGCCGATCGCGACCCCGATGCAGAACAGCAGCGGCAGACCGAAGCTCCCGTCCAGGATCGCGTTGCCGCCCTGCAGGAAGACCTTCGTCGTCTTGTCCCAGAAGGCCCCGTGCAGATACGCGTCGAACAGATTGCCCAGGCTGACCAGCAGACCCGCCGCGGGAAGCACCGCCACCGGCAACTGCAGACTGCGCCCGATCTTCTGGAGCCCCTGGAACAGGCCGTTCCACCACCGTCGCCGGGGCGCCGGGGGAACGGCTGACGCGTCGGCACCCGTCGAACTCATCGGCGTCCTCCCGTGGCACAGTGGTGTAGACCAGTTGCGATACGCTCCCGAGGCCGGGCCGCGGACGGCGTACCACTGGTGACCGTTATCTTTCGGTACGGGTCGGTCACCCGCCCGTGAAGATGGGCCAACCGTGAGTTAACGTGAAAATCGGACGCACGGTCAGAGCACGGTGAACCGGGACACCACCCCTTGGACAGCAGGGAGCAAGACATGGCCAGCAAGGCTGAGAAGATCGTCGCCGGGCTCGGCGGAATCGAGAACATCGAAGAGGTCGAAGGCTGCATCACCCGCCTCCGTACCGAGGTCGTGGACCCGGGCAAGGTCGACGAGGTCGCGCTGAAGGCCGCCGGCGCCCATGGCGTCGTCAAGATGGGCACCGCGATCCAGGTCGTCATCGGTACCGACGCCGACCCGATCGCCGCCGACATCGAAGACATGATGTAACCGCCGCGCGACGCCTGCCCAGGGGCTCGATCCGGACAACCGCCGTACCCCGTGCGGAGAACCGGAACGAGCCCCTCAGCCATGTCCCGCTAGGCTCACACCCATGTCTCGAATCGACGGCCGCACCCCCGAACAGCTCCGCCCCGTCACCATCGAACGCGGATGGAGCAAGCACGCCGAAGGATCCGTACTCATCTCCTTCGGCGACACCAAGGTCTTCTGCACCGCCTCCGTGACGGAAGGCGTCCCGCGCTGGCGCAAGGGCAGCGGCGAAGGCTGGGTCACCGCCGAGTACTCGATGCTGCCCCGCTCCACCAACACCCGCGGCGACCGCGAAGCCGTACGCGGCAAGATCGGCGGCCGCACCCACGAGATCTCCCGCCTCATCGGCCGCTCGCTGCGCGCCGTCATCGACTACAAGGCCCTCGGCGAGAACACCGTCGTCCTCGACTGCGACGTCCTCCAGGCCGACGGCGGCACCCGCACCGCCGCCATCACCGGCGCCTACGTCGCCCTCGCCGACGCCGTCGAATGGGCCAGGACCAAGAAGATCGTCAGGGCCGGCCGCAAGCCCCTGACCGGAACCGTCTCCGCGATCAGCGTCGGCATCGTCGACGGCGCGCCCCTGCTCGACCTCTGTTACGAGGAGGACGTGCGCGCCGACACGGACATGAACGTCGTCTGCACCGGCGACGGCCGCTTCGTCGAGGTCCAGGGCACCGCCGAGGCCGAGCCCTTCGACCGCAAGGAACTCGGCGCGCTCCTCGACCTCGCCACCGCCGGCTGCGCGGACCTCGCCGCCCTCCAGACCGCGGTGCTGGAAGAGACCCTCGCCAAGTAAAGAAGCAACCAAGTCGGGTGGTGCGGCGTCGTTACAGTCGCGACCAGCGGGGGCCTGCGGACTCGCCCGTATGCCCCTCCGCACCGAGGGAGGGAACCGACCATGGCCTCGCGCCGACGCACCGCGGTGACCATAGCCGCCGTCCTGCTCACGTTCACCGGGGCGGCCGGCTGTGGCGCACTCGACAAGGCACTCGACTGCGTCCAGACCGCCGACGCCATAGCCACCAGCGTGGACAAGCTCCAAGAGGCGATCTCCACCGCGGCGAACGACCCGACGCAGGCCGAAGAGGCCCTGAACGACATCGACACCGAGCTGGACAAGCTCCAGGACAAGACCGACAACACCGATCTCAGCAAGGCGGTCGACGACCTCAGCACCGGCGTCGGCACGGTCCGCGAGTCCATCGAGAACGGCGACGCGACCCCCGACCTCGCGCCCGTGACCGACGCCGCCACCGAGGTCGGCAAGGTCTGCACCCCGTAACGGGCCCTCGGCCCGGCGGCGGATAATCGACGCATGACGCGTCTGATCCTCGCCACCCGCAACGCCGGGAAGCTCACCGAACTCAAGGCCATCCTCGCCGACGCCGGTCTCACCCACGACCTCGTCGGCGCGGATGCCTACCCCGACATCCCGGACGTCAAGGAAACCGGCGTCACCTTCGCCGAGAACGCCCTGCTCAAGGCACACGCCCTGGCCCGCGCGACCGGCCACCCGGCCGTCGCCGACGACTCCGGCCTCTGCGTCGACGTCCTCGGCGGCGCCCCCGGCATCTTCTCGGCCCGCTGGTCGGGCACCCACGGCGACGACCGCGCCAACCTCGACCTCCTGCTGGCCCAACTCTCCGACATCGCACCCCCGCACCGCACCGCCCACTTCGCGTGCGCGGCTGCCCTGGCGCTCCCGGACGGCACGGAACGGGTGGTCGAGGGCCGACTCCGCGGCACCCTGCGCCACACCCCCTCGGGCACGGGAGGCTTCGGCTACGACCCGATCCTCCAGCCGGCCAACGACACCCGCACCTGCGCGGAACTGACCCCGGCGGAGAAGAACGCGATCAGCCACCGCGGCAAGGCGTTCCGGGCGCTGGTGCCGGTGGTGGGGGAGCTGCTGGGCTGAGGCTCACAACGGCTGAACCCCCTTCGAATCGAAGGGGGTTCAGTGCTCTTACCTGTGGGCCCGGTGGGATTTGAACCCACGACACACCGGACCTAAACCGGCGCCCTCTGGCCAGACTGGGGTACGGGCCCGCGCCGACTTTACCGTGAGAGTCGTCGTGGGCGCCAAGCGATAGCCCTAGCGAACGCCTCGTCGCGCGAACGTGGCTGTCTGGCTGTGACACGAGGGGCAGAGGTACCGCAGGTTCTCGCGGCGGCTGTCCAGCCGGTCTCCGCTGATGTGATCGATCTCCAGGACGAGGCGTTTGCCCTGCCAGACATCGCCGATACCGCACTCCGCGCACACGTGCGGCACGTCGAGGTCGTCCAGCGCCCGCCTCAGCATGATCGTCCTCGCGCGGTTCGAACCCGGCGGGAGCCGTCGCAGGATCTCGTCCGGCGTCTTGCGACAGGGGGAGATGGTGCCTAGGTAGTGACCCTGCCCGGTGAAGTGCGCGATGGACAGACCGTGGAGGTCGAGGCTGCGCCTCACCCGCTGTCGGGTGGCGGTGTTGTCGGCGATCCCCAGTGCGCGCAACAGCCCGGCGATGCTGGTGGACGAGGAGACGGCCGAGGCGAGTTCGGGGCGGGGGAGCGCCCGTGGCCCCTGTCGTCTCCCGCCGACGAAATGGGACGTGTCGATTTCGAACTGATCGAGCTTCTTGCGTATATGGCCGTACGGGCTGTCGTCCGGCGGGAAGCCCAGATACTCCAACACCTCACGGATGCTGCGTGAGTGAGCGGCTGCCTCTCGCAGCCGCTCCTTCGAGTAGCTGCGCCGCTCTCGTACGGGCAGCGGCTCATCGGTGAAGTGCGCGGTGTCGATGCCGTACAACTCCAGTCTCTGGCGCAGGTATCGGCGTGCGATGCTGCCCAAGGGGGCGTTCACTCGACGCATCAGGTCGACAAGACTGCTCGACTCGGTGGCAATTCGGACCAGCGTTGCTCGCGGGTACTTCTCGCTCATGCGCCGGCCCCGCGCTTTCGCCCGCGATATGTGTCGGTCACCGCGTGGCAGTTGGGGCACAGGAGCCGGAGATTCGGTTCGCGGTTGTCCCACCAGTCGCCGTTGATGTGGTCGACCTCGAGGCTCAATGGCTGACCGTTCCAGACGGCTCCGATGCCGCACATCGCGCAGGATTCCGGTCTTCCGATCTGGAGCAGCTCCTGCCGCAGGCGCTTACCAGGGACGCGGCCTTGCTCCGGTGACCGGAGGAGAAGTGGACTTTCTTTCGGCCCCTTCGTCTGCCGCCGTCCCTGAGTGAAATGTGTCGTGTCCATCCCCAGCGCCACGATGCGACGGCTGATGTGCGCGTGGTTGCCGCCCACCGGGTTGATGCCCAAGTTTCTCAACACCGCTTTGACGCTTGTCGACTCCGCGACCGCCGTGCGCAGTCGTTCTTCGGTGTGCCGGACGCGACCCGATGTGAAATGTGTCGTATCTATGCCCCACTCGGTCATCTTCTCGCGGATGTAGCGCCGACTGCCCGCCGTCGGCGTTCTGCCGCTCCGGCGCAGAGCGTCATCCACGTTGGTGGTCGCGCGAGCCGCTTCTCGCAGCCCTTCACGTGTATATCTCACCCGTACCGTTCCTCCGCTCCGTATCCGGCCGCGCGTTCGCGGCCTCGTACGGCCTAACGAACCGTTAATCGGATGGTCACGACCGGAATGTGGACAACTCCCGTCACCGATCGCGGCAACGGGCGAACATCAGGCCCATGACCAGCGAGAGCAGCCCACCCACCTCAGATCCTCCGCTCGGCCGCCAGTGCCACCACCAGTGCCGCCGCCTCCTCCTTCGTCTCCACCGACGGCGGCGATCCCTCCAGCGGCCGACGCGCCGTCTCCGTCATACAGGCCACCGCGCCGACGCCGATCAGAGCCGCGAGCATCGAGTAGTACGCGGGCATCAAATCGTCGCCGGTGAGGCTGATCAGGCCCGTGATCACGAAGGGGGTCGTGCCGCCGAACAGCGACGCGGAGAGGTTGTAGCCCACCGACAGGGAGCCGTAGCGGACGCTCGTGGGGAAGAGCGCCGGCAGGGCGGCCGACATGGTGCCGAGGAGGCAGACCAGGGAGAGCCCCAGCATCGCCATCCCGGCGATGATCGCGAAGTAGCCGCCCTGCTGGATCAGCAGGAACGCCGGAAGGGAGAGGACCAGGAAACCGAGCATGCCGGTCATCAGGAGCGGCTTGCGGCCGAAGTGGTCGCTGAGACGGCCCACTTGGTTGATGATCCCCATCAGGACGACCATCACGCCGAGCAGGATGAGCAGTCCGTGGGTGTCGCTGTAGTCGAGCTGGTCGGAGAGGTACGTCGGCATGTAGGACAGCAGCATGTAGTCCGTGACGTTGTACGCGCCCACGAGACAGACGCACAGGATCAGCCTCGGCCAGTGCTCGCGGAAGATCTTGCCGAGGTCGGAGACCGTGCTGGTCTCCACCGGATCGGCGGCCTCGGACGCGCGGACCGTCCCCTGCTCCATCTTCGCGAACGCGGGCGTCTCGTCCAGTCTCAGCCGCAGATAGAGACCGATGAGGCCCAGCGGCGCGGCGACGAGGAACGGTACGCGCCAGCCCCAGTCGTTCATGCCGTCGGTGCCGAGCCAGGCGGTGAGCGCGGTGACGAGCCCGGCCGCGCCGACGTAGCCCGCGAGGGTGCCGAATTCGAGGAAGCTGCCGAAGAAGCCGCGCCGTTTGTCGGGGGCGTACTCGGCGATGAAGGTGGACGCGCCGCCGTACTCGCCGCCGGTGGAGAAGCCCTGGACCAGCCGGAAGAGGATCAGCAGAGCGGGGGACCAGAAGCCGATCGCGGCGTACGACGGGATCAGCCCGATCGTGCCCGTGCCGATCGCCATCATGATCATGGTCATGGCCAGGACCTTCTTGCGGCCGATGCGGTCACCCAAAGGACCGAAGAACATGCCGCCGAGTGGCCGCACGAGGAAGGCCACCGCGAAGGTCGCGAAGGAGGAGAGCAGTTCGGTGGTGTCGTTGCCGGAGGGGAAGAAGACATGGCCGATGGTGACGGCCAGATAGCTGTAGATACCGAACGGCAACCAAGCGGAAAAATACTCGCTTGGAGGAAGCCATGGGCAGGTCCACCATAGAAGTCATGACCCCAGCCACTACGCCATACGACGGTTGTGGTAAGTGCTTGGTTGCAGTGCGCCGGCTGTCGAGGAAGAACGAAGCGACGCATAGCCCCGAGAAGCAGGCTGACCAGGTTCTCGCCGCCGCCGAATCTGTGGGCGCGCACATCATTGGGTGGGCGGACGACTGGGAAGTGTCCGGCGTGGTGGCACCGTTGAGCCGCCCTAGGTTCGGCCCCTGGCTTCGAGGCGAGCGAGGCCCGTATGACGGGATCGTAGGCGCAGCCGTAGACCGGATTGGTCGGAACGTTGTCGACGTTCTCAGCACGGCATACGCGATTCGCGAGAACAATCAGATCTTGGTCACGGCAGACCACTCAGGAGTTTGGGATCTTGGCGACCCCAACCAGGAAACCGAATTGGCGTGGCGAGCCCTAGGTGCTCAGATGGAGCACCGGGCCGGGAAGAAGCGCACCGCTGATGAGTCGAAGAGGGCGCGCAACGCAGGTGAGGCAAAGTGCAAGCTGACATACGGCTACATGTATGTTCGTCTGACCCCTAAGGGCGCGGTAGATCATGTGGCCCTAGATCCTCAGACTTCGCCGGTGATTCGGAAGGTCGCACTTCGGATCCTGTCTGACCTGACAGGGCTGATCACCGTGGCGAGCGAATGCAAGCGCCTCACGCGGGAAGGGATTCTCACGCCGCATGACCTCATGGCAGTGAGAGCAGGGCGTGAGCCCAAGGGCGGATACTGGACGTGGCGCACTCTGTGGGGAATCCTTAACAGCATGGCGTCACTCGGGTATCTCATGCATAAGGGAAAGCCCGTGCTTGACGCCAACGGCGAACCGCGACAAGTAGCCCCGCCGCTTTGGGACATCGCCACCCACGATGCGCTTGTGGAGAAGACCAAGCCGAAGCCCAACAAGAAGGCGAGCAAGAAGAAGGCGCCCAGCGGCACCGCGACCCTCTCTGATCTTGGGTACTGCGGAAACTGTGCTGCGCGGATGACGATCAACGGCCTTGAAGGTTACGGCTGTGTGGGGCGTGTGCGAGGGATGAAGGGGTCGGAGGAGTGCAAGCCAGCACCCACGATCAAGAAGATCATCGCCGAGGCAGAGGTAGAGAACTGGTTCCTGTCGGAATACGGCAGCGCCCAGGTTATGAGGAATGAATTCGATCCGGGTACCGGATACGCGGCGCGCATTCTCGAACTTGAGAAGAATCGGAAGCGCCTTCGCGACGACCGGGCGGCCGGTCTCTACGAGGCCGCCGACGACGTTGAATGGTTCCGCACGGAGTACGCGCGGATGGGTCGCGAGATCACCCGGTACAAGTCGCTTCCAGAGCGACCGGCCGGAATGCGAACTGTCCCCACGGGGAAGACCGTTGCTGATGAGTGGCGCGATGCGAAGGACGGGGCAGAGCGTCGTGAGCTACTGGCGCAATTCAATGTTCGGGTGCTGATCTACCCGGCAGCCGCTCCGCAGCGCGTGAAGTGCACCGGTGCCAATCCGTACGAACTCGCCGTCTAGCGTCAAAGGTTCTGCGCCCCGACTGTGTTTGCAGTCGGGGCGCATTTATGCTTCTACACCGAAACCCGGTTGAGTGTCGGACGGAAGAACAGCATGGTTCGGCCGGTCAATGTAGTGAAGGAGACTCGGCCTATCTCAAGCCGGAACACGATGGACTCGGCGCGATCCAGCGACGCAACTTCCGCAAAGTCTCGTTCGAGTACAGTCCTTAGATTGGACGATTCCACTTGCAGCGCGAACAGTCCAAGACTCCCCGCCCCTGCCAAACGGAAGGACAAGGGCATACGCGCAGCCCCGATGGACGTCACGAAAATGGCGGGCACCTTACTGGATATCTCGTGAACCACGCTGCGGTCGACCACAGTGCAGAATGACGCCCTCTCACCTTCCAGGAGGGAGGACAGCCGCCCGGCATTCTTTCCGCTTGAGGTGATCGCGCGCCAATATGGGAAGTGCCCCCGCAGAGGGTCCCCTTCCAGTTCGAGGCTGATGTAGCCGCAACTTTCTTGGGGCATCGGAGGCACCTCAGATTCTCAAGGTGCGTTCGATTTCGCGTCTCTCCGCATGGTCCTGAGCCAGGCCGGCCGCGATTTCGGATTCGCCGGGGGTGTGGCCGGAGCCGACGTATCGCCAGGCAGATACGGTCTCGGTCTCTTCCGGGGAATGGGAGGGGTCGCCGTCTGGGGTTTGTTGGTTGGCTGTCCGCGCATCGCGTAGTGCCCGGTAAGTGGTGCTGTAGCGGCGGGATTTGGTGAGGACGTGGCCCCGGTAGCCCAGGGTGTGCGTCCAGGGCCGCAGCCTCAGGTGAAGCAGCTCGACCAGGCCGCCCAGGCGCCAGCAGGTTGCCATGAGGGTGCGGAGGTGGGGGGAGACCGGGGCGAGGCTGATCTCCTCGTCGGAGGTGACCGGTTGGTCCAGGCCGCCGGAGTCGCCGACGCTCTTGGACGTGTACTTGGCCACGTACGCCGCCACCGCCTGATCATCGAGGGCGCCCGCCACAGCAGCGGAGTCCCGGATCGGGTGTGCGTCGATCTGGGCGCCCCAACGGGCCACGTAGTCACCCAGGGCCGGAACGTGCCTCAGAGGCGCCTCCACGGCTCTGACGGCCGCCCGGACGGCCCGCTCAAGCACGAAGGCGGTTGCCCACGGAGGCGGGGCCGTTGAGGGGCCGTCAGGGCCGTCGAGCCGGATGACGGCGTGGAGGTGGATGGCGCCGCGCCGTTGGTACTCGGCGACCTTGGCGAAGCTCAGGCGAAGCGAGTCCCCGATCTTGGATTGGGTGATGCCCGCCGCCGTCGCGAGGTGGCGCCGGATGGCCCTGGTGGTGCGGTTCCAGAGTTCGCCGCACTGGGCGTTCCACAGGATGTGCGAGGTGTAGGCGTAGCAGTCGCGGCAGAGGGGTTGCCCGATTGCGGAGTCGTCGGCCGGATGGCGGAGACCGCAGCCCCGAGGGCGTCCGTGTTCGCATGGTCCGGGGTCCCGCGTGAGTCGGCATTGCTCGGTTCGGTCGGTCTCTCGGTGGACCGCTCCGAACGAAGGGGCGGTGAGCGTGACGAACAGCCGGGGGTGTTCCACGACCGAGGCGGGTGTTCCCTTTCCTCCGAGGAGCCCGGAGCGGACGAGTTGGAAGGTGTCGCCGGAATGGAGATAGGAGCAGGGTTCGCATCGTGACTCACGCCGATTGCGGCAGCGGACAGGGAGCCGTCCGAGCGGTTCACTCGCAGTGTCGTAATGGCGGAGGAGGTTTCCCTCGTGGTCGGCCGTTGTGGTACGGCCTGAGAGATAGATGGGGTGGGAGCAGCCGCCCGTTGATTTGATGAGTTCGAGCCATCTGTTGAATCCTGGCTCATTGGCAAGGCGTATGAGATCGCGTTCGGTTTCGGTGAGAAAACGCGGGCGCCCCGCAGAGTTTCCTACGAGGCGCCCTTCCTTCTGATGTGCGTTCATTCTTGGGTGGTGACCTTTCGTGATTGTCGGCCGGATAGTTCGCCGTAGCGTTATCCGATGAGGTGCGGATCATGGGTGTTTCTCCTTAGGTGAACGGGGTTGACGAGGAGGGTTCTAGTGTCTGCGGTTGCGCTTTTCTCGGCAGCAGAGGCAGCGCCTCAGGTGGCCGCCGATGGTGCGTTCTCTGGCCCGTCGGCAGACGGGGCAACGGACGAATCGGTGAGGCATGTCGGAACCTCGGTTTCTCCGGGGGATCGTGTCAGAACGTGAACCTTGTGATCACCCAGTTGACCGTTTCGGAGATCATGAATACGGCGGGTGTCTGGCTCACGTAGAAGCCGAACAGGAAGATGAGCACCGCTATCCATGAGGGCACTTCACGGGACCGGACGAACAGAACGGTGATGATGCCGAAGACCACCACGAGAGGAAGTGCTGCCGCTTCACTCATTCGCTCCCCCCAGGGCCGGAGCCGGATTCCGAACCGGACTCGGCGAAGGCCGGCGCGAGATGGGAAGTCGAGGCCGAGAACTCCCGTGCCTGCTCAGGGGTGATGAGGGTGGAGCGGGCGCGCGTCCACTGGCCGCCGATGGTCGTCACAGCAACGCCTTTCTCATCCTCCGAAATGGCCTGAGCGACCACGACGGCATCAGGGGAAAGGTCCCCGAGTGTCATTTCCGCTGTCGCCTCATCGTTCACCCGATGGCATATACGGCCGCCGAGTTGAGCGCGCAGCGCCGTAGCGCCGGGGCCGAGATCGGAGCCGAACCGCTGCCCCGCCACGACGAGATGGACACCGAGGGCCGCACCGAGCTGGGCTATCCGCAGCAGCAGGGTTGAACATTCCACTGCCTCTTTCCGCCCGGCCAATGCCGCACCGGCCAAGTAGAGTTCGGCGATCTCGTCCACAACGATGACTACCGGCGTGGGCCGGTCGTCGTCATCGAGTTCCCAGATGGACCGGACACCGGCCGCCCTGCAGTCCGTCATCCGCTGTTCGAGATTGGTCAAGACCTTCTGCAGAAGGGCCATCGCTTCCGTGCGGTCGGTCGCCAGGGCAGAGAGCCGCTTTTCGAAGAGGGACAGCTCCATTCCGCCTTTGCAGTCGATCCCCAGAAGGGTCACCGGTTGCGCGCCCAACTCCGTTACGAGCGCGGCCAGGAGGGTGGACTTTCCACTTTGTGTGGCGCCCGTGATGAGCCAGTGCGGGACCTTGCGGAAATCGACAACCCACGCGGAGCCGTCGCCCGTTCGACCTACGTTGGCCGCCATGAGGCGGGGGGCCGGGAATTTGCGCCACGTCGTGGAATCGGCCAGCGGGTCACGGGCGGTGGCGATCATGAGCACTTCTCCTCGTTTCGTTGAGACGATCCGGATTGAGTGGATGCGCCAGGCGTGGACGAACGCATCGGCGGAGGCGATGAATTGGGCGGGTGTCTGCCCCGGATGGAGATGAACGCGAACGGTGAAACCCGTGTGCATGACGCGGGGAATTCCCAGCCGGGGCGCGAGCGGCCGAATGGGAGTTCCCTTCACCATCACGTCCCGGTTCACCGCCGTGTACCGGGGGCGACGCGTCACCGAAAGGTCCGCCGTCTGGCAGAGCCGCCGCCAGGTGAACCGCATGCGGAGCACGGTTATCGGAAAGCCGACCAGGTACCAGCGAAGCGGACTCTCCTTAGCCTTGCGGAGCCAGAAAGGCGCCCGAGGTTCCCAGTACCACTGACTGAGAAGCGCCAGGAACAGCACCACCGAGATGCACCAGATGATCAGTTCCCACGGCATTAGTGGCCCCTTCCGTGCATCGGCCGCCGTCGCTGAGTTATCGGTTGCGACGAGGAGCGGGGCCGTTCGCCGCTGATCTGTCCACTCAGCAGCAACAGGGTTTGGTCGTGAGCCGAGTCGCTGTGCTTGGCGATCAGCTCCAGTGCGCGGCGAATCGTTTTTGCATCCGGAGGGGGAACGGAACTCAGGATGTCGTCACACTCGGCCATGACCCGGAGATCACGGGCGAGGATCATCAGGACCTCTGCTGCGCTGGCGCGTACGACCACGGCCGATCACCTTCCTTCTCCCGTGCGGCGATCAGTTCGGCGATCTTGGTCGTCTCCGCAGCGTCGACCGCCAGACGTTCGAGGGAGACGAGACGTGTCTCCGGAGGGAGCGGGGTGTGTTCGAGGACCGCCGCCATCGTCGCGAGGCTGACTATGTGGTCCAGGAGCGCCAGCCAATCCCAATCCGGCTCAACTCTGGTCATGTGTCAGCCCCCTGGCCTGCCGCTTTGGGCCGCGACGGAGGAGCGGACGCGGCCGGCCGACTTCCTTCCGGGGCGATGGCGGTAGCCCGGAACGACGTGCCCTTACGGCCGTCGATCTCCCAGGCCACGGCCACCAGGTTGTCGAGGCGCACTCTCATGCCCTCCGTGATGCCGGACGGCTCACCGGGCACCGCGACGTCGATCACGTCCGCGCGGCGCGTCTCCCTCTGGCGGACGCTCACGCCAACTACCCACACAGCGTGACCATCACGGTCCACGCGCGGCTGCTGAGTCTCCGGATTGATCCTCGGCTCAGGTGGCACCACACACATCGTCGAGCCCAGACGGGCCGTATCGACGGGGATGTTTTGCATGATCCATTCCTCTCTGCAGGCAGCATCGAGCACCAGGAGGCAACTCCCGTCACGCGATGCAACGAGCCCCCAGGTTGGCTCATT
Organism: Streptomyces sp. NPDC057307; assembly: GCF_042667665.1. NCBI lineage: Bacteria > Bacillati > Actinomycetota > Actinomycetes > Kitasatosporales > Streptomycetaceae > Streptomyces > Streptomyces sp. NPDC057307. The sequence goes on from NZ_JBHUZM010000131.1 coordinate 14,685, forward strand.
TGACCCGTGCTTTGCAAGTGCATATGGGCATCTGGGCAATGGAGTTTTCCTATGGCCCTGTGCCGCTGGCACTTTCACACGCGACAAAGTAGTGGGGTTCTTAAAGGTTCTTTCGGAATGATTTCCACGTCAAAGTGCCCAGCCTGTAGCGATCTTGGGATGCTCGTTAGTCGCAACCGCGATGAGGCCGTGCGAGTTCCGCCCCCGGCATATGCGAGGCGCGCACGCCGTGATCACCATGCCGGGCGTGGCTGGATTCTTCGCACCAGGAAATGATCAAGCGTGACGTGGGGTCGGTCTAGATCTTCTTTACTTACTCAAGAGCGCGCCTGCGGCGCGCGGAGCGGCCGGACGCCTTCGGCCGGGCATGCGGCGCGGGCGCCGGTCCCGGCCGGGCGCCGCCGCTCCCTGCCTCAGTCGTGACAGAGCGTCAGAAACGGACCCGTCCCGCGGGACTGGTCGAAGATCAACTAACGCAGTTCTTGGCGTGCTGCCGCGCCTCAGCCCGCGCGGGAGCGATGCCGGGCGCATAGCGGTCGAGGCGACAGCCCGAGCACGTCACCCACTGGTGCCCGTTGCCATCCTCCAGGACTTGCACCTTGCCCCGCCCCTGAGTCCGCAGCGACGAGCCCACGGCCTTACGACGAACCCTCATCACCGTCTCCTCGTGGGTCGAAAGAACCTCAACCCAGTGTGGCTCAGGGGTGGCAGGCGCGCGAGGCTTTAGGCAGCCACCATGGGGCGAGCCTCGAAGATCGGGACCCCCATCGGGCTATTGCGGGCAGGTCCAGGGACTGCCCGATTCGCGGCCAGCGTACGGGCCCCGATCTCTCGCCCCATGGCAGCTCCCGCCCAAAGCCCCGCACGCCGGCCACGCGCCCAACCATCGCCCGCGACCAGCTCACCGCCCACGACGAGGACCCGGTCGAGCACCGCCACCAGGACCACGACGAGGACCAGGTCGAGCACCGGCTCAAGACAGCACGAAGGCGCGGCCTCTCCCGAGGAAGAGGCCGCGCCAACGCCGACTCGGCTACCGGATGTGGGACTTATGGACGTAGCCACGCGTCATCTTCGGAAGGCCGCCCGCACTCCTCTGCGTCAGCACGACCCCCACCCACGGGTTGGAGGACGAGGCATACGTCTCCCGTATGAACAGCCGGTCTCCCCGGTACAACTGCCCCTTCACGTAGCCCGAGTAGCCAGGCTTCGACCGCAGCCGCAGGCCGTTGGTCGCCACGCTCGCCTTGCCACCGGCCGACACCTGAGGAGCCGCAGCAGGCGCCGACGAAGCCGCCGACGCATCCGCGTTCCCCGCCATCGCCAGACCCAGCGCCGCCACAACAACCGCCACAGCAGCCACGATTGCGACCGTCAACTTTTCCCGGATGATTCCCATTGAAGACCCTCTCACTCATAGGACGACCAGGCAGGTCGTCCGAACGAGACAAGAGTTTGCGCGCTTCGCATCTGCAAAGTCAAGGGCTTTGTGGGACCCCCCGGACGCGACGAAGCCCCCACCGCGCAGCAGCGGCGAGGGCTCCGGCTGGGGGTGCAGCAGTTCCCCGACAGAGATGCGGGTGCTACAGGTCGTCTGCTGCTCTGAGTTCCCGGTACGCGTCCCGCAACTCTGCTGCTTCCGGCAGGGCGCGAGCTTCAACAGCCCTGACAACTTCCAGGGCGCGCCAGTGGTTCGACGGGGCAACCTTCCCGCTCAGAATCGCTTTCTGTGCCGCATCGCACGCCTCGTCAAGTCTGTTGCCCGAGACCAGGACCAAGGCCAAATCGATGTTGGCGGAGGCCACGCGGCGAGGCCAGCGAGAGGGGTCATCGTTGGGCTTAAGTCGCTCGATGACGCCGCGCGCATACGGTTCTGCGGCGGTATCTCCGAGCCAAGCCAACGTTGTTGCTGTGTACGACAGGGCCTTATTGGGGTCGTATTTGTAATGGTGCTCCGGCCGGTCCGGCTCTCCGATAGCCGAGGACAGATCATGTACGCGGTCGATAGCGTCGTAGGTCGCCCCCGACTCGCCCAGCCTTGCGAGTGCTCGCCCTTCTTGGGCCGTCGCTTGAATCAGAGCCGATGAGCCCGAGGGTGCCAAGCTTTGTGCTACGCGGGACAATTCCAATGCGCGAGAGTAATCGCCCGCCGTTAGCACCCTCCATGCATCCGTCTCAAAGCACCAAGCCTCTATCTCCGGATGCTCCGATTCCCTGGCAAGCGTCGCCGCCGTCTGGAGTCGGGCCGTAGCTGCGTCGTCTTGCTTGAGATCGATGTGAACTGTGGCGCCAAGTAGCGAGAGCCACCCGCCGACCACAAGCAGGCGGCGGTGTTCAGCAAGTGTCTTCTTCGAATCCAGCAGTTTACCGACGTAGGCGGAGTGCTTGCGGATGCGTTCCAACAAGGCTTCCGGAGAGGATTTGGGATAGGCCATCGCCAGTTCATCGAAGGCTAGTTCAAGACGCTCAAGCGTTCCGCCGCCGACGTCACTTGCCTGTACGCGTCGCGCCAGATCCCACGCCGCTTCTTCGTCGTCGTAAGAGGCCGGCCCAGGGTCAGCAGGGACCCCCAGCACGGTAGCTACTGCTTTGCGGAATTCTGGAGAAGCTGACTGCTTCCCATTGATGACGCGAGACACGTAGGCGACGTCATAACTCAGTGCCTTAGCGGCCCCTCGAAGGCTCGTGCCTGACTCGGTAAGAGCACGGCGCACACGCTCCCCGTACTCGTCCATGGTCACCCCCTCTCGTGTGTTGACCGATCCGTCAACGATACGTCAACGCTGGTCCACTCCCACCGGCATTGCCTGAACCGTTGAGTTGGCGGATGCAAGACCCCCGCGACCGCGTGAACGGTCCGGGGGCGTGGCCGAAGCTCAGCAAGGAGCAATCGACGTGTACGAGCCTAACCTGATCTCGCGTGATCGCGAGTCGCGGACCCCCCTTCCTCGACCGCTCCAACCGCCCCTCACGGGAAGGGAGTTGGTTGTGGTGCATCGAGGTCTTTTCTGGGATCAGCAGGTACCGCCGTGGGTGCCGAACACCTACGCCCACCCGACCCCCGAGATCCTGCGATCTGTCGAATCCGGGCTCCGGAGGTTGCTCCGATGAGCCCTGCAACGGCTGACTTCCACTCAATGGCATGGACGCTAAGGGCAACCATGCTCCGTGCTCACGCTGAGCTAGAGAGCCACGAGGCATGGTGCATTCCGTGCCGCACGCCGGACATTCTCTGTCTCACGGCGCAGAGCCTCGAAGATGTGGTGCGGAGTTCAGCGAAGGATGCTTTCTCTCAGGCGTGGGTCGAATTCTTGGATCACATCCAGAATTGTGTCGACTGCCGGATTGACGGAGAGTGCGGCGGCGCCCGAGGGCAGCGGTGCACAATCGTCGCGACGCAAAGCGCGGTCGAAGAGGTGGTGCATAAGTGACTTCTTCGGAGATCAAAGATCTGAGAATACAAGACCGTGCGGCGTGGGACAGGTTCGAGGCTCACGTCGAAGGGTGCGTCACTTGCGGCCGATACGGCGAGAAGTGCGAGAAAGCCGAGCAGCTTAAGCAGCGGCTAAAGGATACCTTTGCCGCGATCCATGGGAACGCAGTGAGCGAGAAGGCCAAGCAGTGAATGACAAACTTGCAGCGGTCGCTACAGCCATCTCGGTGTTCGGAGTCGCTGTTTTCTGTGGGGCCATCATCGCCCTCGTTGCTAGCGGTCGACTTTGATCTGTGAGGAGGCTGACGATCTATGCGTGACTTCATCGTTCGTATGGTCGAGGTAGTGCTTTCCTGGTTGCTTCCTAAGCGGCCGGGTAAGCACTCTGTCGCCTATGGGAAGCGGCCGGGCAAGCATGCCAGGACCCCTCAGCCAGAAAAGGCCGATGACATACGAGAAGGGTGCTCAGAAGAGGAGAACCCGTGGGCCGGACCCTGGAGAAGCATAAGCAAGTCCGAAGCCCATGCCTATTTCCGGCGCCAATCGGAGGAAGGCACGATGCAGCTTCGCGCCGTGCCCAAGGGCCGCTGGACCGGCCATTACCGGGCGCCTCAACTTCCGATCTAAGGAGACGTGTACTTTGCCGACACGCCCGTCCCTCCTAACTCCCTACGTTGCCGCGCGGAGCACTGATGCGGGGCCGCTTGAGTCTGAATTGGCCGTCGAGTACGGCGTCAAGGGGCCCAGGCTCGCCTACACACGCACGCGTCCAGGGGAGCGGGACAAGCACGGGAACCTGTGGATCCGTGTGTACGAATCCCCGGACAAGGGCCGCGTTCAGTACGACTCCATGAACTCCGCTCGCCAACGCTCATGCATGGAGAACATGCTGTGCCAGGTCTGCGGAGACCCCGCCGACCGCAACAAACAAGGCTGGCTGTTCTTCGACTGGAGACGCGAGGACTCGCCCCCCACGTGGCCGGAGAAGTCCATCACCTCTATGCCGCCGCTGTGCGCCGAGCACGCGCGCGTGTCAGCCGGTCAGTGCCCGTACCTTCGCGGCAACGAGTACGCCGTACTGCGCGTGCGGAAACCCCACCTCTATGGGGTCTCGGGAACGATCTACCGACTGACCGCAGACGGTTGGTGCGCCACGGCGCGTGACACGCTCTCCCCATATAGCAAGCCTCGGCATCCGGGCATGCTCGCATCCCGCGTCCACCGTGAACTGTGCGGCGTGACCGTCGTTGACCGCTTGTAGGACGGGCGAGCCGAGTTCGCCCAACTCGATCACTGCGTCCACGCCCCATCTGGTCGAACGTGCCAGGTGGGGCGTTGGTCTGGACGCCCTCAGGGGGCCCGAGTATGTTCAGTCGTGGTTGCCGAAGTCGAACCACTCCATGGCGTTGCCCAGCGACGCCGCCTTCACCGCCCGCTTGACCGCGGCCTCGTCGGTGACGGTGATGTCCGACCTGCGCAGTGGGGGGTTGCGGCGGCGTCGGAGCGCGCGGAAGAGGGCCGGGTGGCGGCGGACCGCCGGGGAGTCGGCGACCTGGTCACTCTCGGGTGCCGCCATGGGCCGGTTTCCTCTCCTCGGGGACGTGAGTCCTCAGGGAAAGCCTCCGCACCGCGCCCCGACGGCCGCAAGCCGGAGCCATGGCACGGCGGGGCTCCGGCTCGCTACTCGGCCCGAGTTCCCGGCCCGAGTCCCGGCCCGTGTTCCCGATTCGCCGTGTCCGCGGCTCTCAGATGCCGAGGTCCTTGATGATCTTGGCGACATGGCCGGTGGCCCGGACGTTGTAGAGCGCGCGCTCGACCTTGCCGTCCTCGTCGACCACGACGGTCGAGCGGATGACGCCCGTCACCGTTTTGCCGTACAGCTTCTTCTCGCCGAAGGCGCCGTACGCGGTGAGGACGGCCTTGTCGGTGTCGCCGACCAGCGTCACCTTCAGGTTCTCCTTGTCGCGGAACTTGGCGAGCTTCTCCGGCTTGTCGGGCGAGACGCCGATGACGTCGTAGCCCGCGCCGGCCAGTACGTCGAGGTTGTCGGTGAAGTCGCATGCCTGCTTGGTGCATCCGGGGGTAAGGGCAGCGGGATAGAAGTAGACGATGACCTTGCGTCCCTTGCGGTCGGCGAGCGAGACGTCGTTGCCGTCCGCGTCGGGCAGGGTGAAGGCGGGGGCGGTGTCGCCGGGCTGAAGTCGCTCGCTCATGGTTCTCCTCGGTACGGGTGGGGGCGGGTCGCCCGGTTGTATCGGGCCGAGCGTAGTAGGGGCGCCGCGGGGTGCGACGGCTGCCGAGCTGACAGACTGTCGGTGAAGGCGAAGGATCGAAGGATCAACCAACCGGACACGACGACGGAGGCAGCGCGGTGTCGGATGCCAGGACCCCTGCGCAGATCGAGGCGGACATCGTCCGCAGGCGCGACCAGCTTGCCGAGACGCTCGACGAGATCGGGGTGCGGGTGCACCCGCAGACGATCGTCGGCGACGCGAAGGCCCGGATGGTTTCCCGGGTGGACCAGACCGCGGGCAAGGCGTTTGTCGCGGTGAATCGCACGGTGTCAGGTGTGAAGGACACGTTCGTCTCGGACGACGGCGCCCCACGGCTCGAGCGGCTCGTCCCGGTGGCGCTGGTCGTCGTCGGTGTGGTCGGTCTGCTCACGATGTCGGTGCGCCGGCGCCGGGTCTGAGGGCGGGCTCACCCCTCCGGCGTACGGGGCGGGTTCGGGCGGGTAGGTTCGTGGGCGTGAGCGACAATTCCCTCGACACCTCCCATGACAAGCTGCCCATCCGGATGCTGCACGACCGGGTGCTGGTCAGGACCGACATCCCGGAGGGCGAGCGGCGTTCGTCCGGCGGCATCGTCATCCCGGCGACCGCCGCCGTCGGACGGCGTCTCGCCTGGGCCGAGGTGGTCGCGGTCGGGCAGAGCGTGCGGACGGTGGAGCCCGCGGACCGGGTGCTGTACGACCCCGAGGACCGGGCCGAGGTCGAGGTCCGGGGCGTGGCCTACGTACTGATGCGGGAACGCGACCTGCACGCGGTGGCGGCCGACCGGTTCGAGGGGTCGGAGGACTCCACGGGGCTCTACCTCTAGAGCTCGGGCGGCGTTGACCCGGAAGGGCCCGGTGACGATCGTCACCCGGCCCATACCCCCACTC
>NZ_JBHUZM010000132.1:0-20920 GCF_042667665.1 Streptomyces sp. NPDC057307
CCGCGTAGGTCCACGCCTGCGGCTATCCCGCCAGGCAGGCCGGTCCGAGCAGCACCTTCAAGTCGCCGAACAGCGCCGGGTCGGGCTGCACCCGGTGCCGGTCGAGCCGCAGGACGGTGGTCTTGCGCGCGCCCTGAAGTTTGATCCGCACCTCGGAGTTGCCCCGGTGGTGGCTGAGGATCTCGCCGAGCCTGCTGACCATGGGCGGGGTGAGCTTCACGGTGGGGATGGTGATGGTGACCGGCGCGTTGGTCCCGGCGGACGACAGGTCGGGGACCTGGAGTTCCATCGCGACAAGACGCGGGATGTCCTCGCGCTTGTCGAGGCGGCCCTTGACGAAGACGACGGTGTCCTCGACCAGTTGGGTGGAGACGAGCTGATACGTCGCGGGGAAGAACATGCACTCGATCGAGCCCGCCAGGTCCTCCACGGTGGCGATGGCCCACGCGTTGCCCTGCTTGGTCATCTTCCGCTGGAGGCCGGAGATGATGCCGCCGATCGTGACCACCGCGCCGTCGGAGTGCTCGCCGCCGGTGAGCTGCGAGATCGCCGCGTCGGACTTGTCGGAGAGCACGTGCTCGATACCGAAGAGCGGGTGGTCGGAGACGTACAGGCCGAGCATCTCGCGCTCCTGCGCGAGCAGATACGACTTGTCCCACTCGATGTCGGAGAATTCGACGTCGAGGCCGAAGCCCGGCTCGGAGGAGGCGTCGTCGCTGTCGCCCATGCCGCCGAAGAGGTCGAACTGCCCCTCCGCCTCCTTGCGCTTGACCTGTACGACGTTGTCGATCATCGGCTCGTGGTGCGCGACCAGCCCCTTGCGGGTGTGGCCCATCTCGTCGAAGGCGCCCGCCTTGATGAGGGATTCGACGGTGCGCTTGTTGCAGACGACCGCCTCGACCTTGTCGAGGAAGTCGGGGAACGTGGCGTACTTCCCCTTCGCCTTGCGCGACCGGATGATCGAATCGACCACGTTCGTGCCGACGTTCCGGACCGCCGTCAGTCCGAAGAGAATGACGTCGTCGCCCTGCGCGGCGAAGTTCGCGACCGACTCGTTCACATTCGGCGGCAGCACCTTGATGCCCATCCGGCGGCACTCGTTGAGATAGACCGCCGACTTGTCCTTGTCGTCCTTCACCGAGGTCAGCAGCGCGGCCATGTATTCGGCGGGGTAATTCGCCTTGAGATACGCGGTCCAGTAGGTGACGAGTCCGTACGCGGAGGAGTGCGCCTTGTTGAACGCGTATCCCGCGAACGGGACCAGTACGTCCCAGAGCGCCTTGATGGCCTCGTCAGAGAAGTTGTTCTTCTTGGCACCGGCCTGGAACAGGACGAAGTTCTTCGCCAGTTCGTCGGCCTTCTTCTTGCCCATCACCCGGCGGAGGATGTCCGCCTCGCCGAGTGAGTAGCCGGCGATGATCTGCGCGGCCTTCTGTACCTGCTCCTGATACACGATCAGGCCGTGGGTGAGACCGAGGACCTCCTTGAGAGGCTCCTCCAACTCCGGGTGGATCGGGGTGATCTCCTGCTGCCCGTTCTTGCGCAGCGCGTAGTTCGTGTGCGAGTTCATGCCCATCGGGCCCGGCCGGTACAGGGCCGACACGGCGGAAATGTCCTCGAAGTTGTCGGGCTTCATCAGCCGCAGCAGCGAGCGCATCGGGCCGCCGTCGAACTGGAAGACACCGAGCGTGTCACCCCGGCACAGCAGTTCGTACGTCTTGGGGTCGTCCAACGGCAGGGACAGCAGGTCGAGATCGATGTCCTTGTTGGCCTTCACCATCTTGACGGCGTCGTCCATGATGGTCAGATTTCGCAGACCCAGGAAGTCCATCTTCAGCAGGCCGAGCGACTCGCACTGCGGATAGTCCCACTGCGTGATCGTGACACCGTCGGTGTGCCTGACCCAGACCGGCACATGGTCGGTGATCGTCTCGCTGGACATGATCACGCCGGCCGCGTGCACACCCATCTGCCGCACCAGACCCTCGACACCCTTCGCGGTGTCGATGACCTTCTTCACGTCCGGCTCGTTCTCGTACATCCCCCGGATCTCGCCCGCCTCGCTGTAGCGCGGGTGCTTGGGGTCGGTGATGCCGTTGAGGTCGATGCCCTTGCCGAGGACGTCCGCCGGCATCGCCTTGGTGAGGCGGTCCCCCATCGCGTACGGGTAACCCAGCACACGGGCCGAGTCCTTGATGGCGTTCTTCGCCTTGATCTTTCCGTAGGTGCCGATCATGGCGACCTTGTCGGCGCCGTACTTCTCGGTCACATACCGGATGACCTCACCGCGCCGACGCTCGTCGAAGTCGATGTCGACATCCGGCATGGAGATGCGCTCGGGGTTGAGGAACCGCTCGAAGATCAGGCCGTGTTCGATCGGGTCGAGGTCGGTGATGCCCATCGCGTACGAGACGATCGAGCCGGCCGCGGAGCCTCGGCCGGGGCCGACCGCGATGCCGTTGTTCTTGGCCCACATGATGAAGTCCGCGACGACCAGGAAGTACCCCGGGAACCCCATCTCGATGATGATGCCCATCTCGTACTCGACCTGCTTCTGGCGGTCCTCCGGGATGCCGTTCGGGAATCGCCTGGCCATCCCCCGCATGGTCTCCTCGCGGAACCAGGTGACCTCGGTGAAGCCGTCGGGAATGTCGAACTTCGGCATCAGGTTCCGCTCCTGGAACCAGCCCTCCGTATCGATCTGCTGCGCCACCAGAAGCGTGTTCGCACACCCCTCCTGCCACGCGTCCGACGAATCGACCGCATACATCTCATCCGTCGACTTCAGGTAATAACCCGTCCCGTCGAACCGGAACCGGTCCGGATCCGACAGATTCTTACCCGTCTGAATACACAGCAACGCATCATGCGCCGTCGCCTCGTTCGCATACGTGTAATGCGAGTCGTTCGTCACCAGCGGCGGAATCCCCAGCTTCTTCCCCACCTCCAGCAACCCGTCCCGCACCCGCCGCTCGATCTCGATACCGTGATCCATCAACTCCAGGAAATACCGGTCCTTACCGAAAATATCCTGGTAGTCCGAAGCCGCCTGCACCGCCTCGTCGAACTGCCCCAGCCGCAGCCGCGTCTGCAACTCACCCGACGGACACCCCGTCGACGCGATCAGACCCTCCGACCACTTCGCGATCGTCTCCCGGTCCATCCGCGGCCACTTCGTCAGCCACCCCTCCGCATACGCGTCCGACGACAACCGGAACAGATTGTGCAGCCCCGTCTTGTCGGCCGCCCAGATCGTCTTGTGCGTATAACCACCCGAACCGGAGACGTCATCACGCTTCTGATGCGGCTGCCCCCACTGCACCTTCCGCTTGTTCCGCCGCGACTCCGGCGCCACATACGCCTCGATACCGATGATCGGCGTCACATCCGCCTTCTTCGCCTGATGGAAGAAGTCGTACGCACCATGAAGATTCCCATGGTCCGTCATCGCGATATGAGACATCCCCATCTCATTGCACGCCTTGAACATGTCCCCCAACCGCGCCGCACCATCCAGCAGCGAATACTGAGTGTGGACATGCAGATGCGTGAACGGCGGCTTGGTCACGGCTGAGGCCTCCAGCGAAACGAGCGGACGAGCGAGGGCTGCCCTGGGGGGGGACAGCGTCGAAGTCTACGACCGCCCACTGACAATCCGAGCGACGTCCGCGTCCGTCCCCGACGCCGTCGGACCGGGGCCCACGAACCTCCCGGTCGGCGAGCGCCGGACGGGCACGCACCGGTACGTTCGTGCGTTGCCAGTACTGACGGCGCCGTCGCCCGAGGCGGGTGGCGTGTCAGTTCATCCGCCCAGTTCGTCATGTTCCAGGAGGCACCACCGATGTCGGTCCCGCGCCCGGTCGAAGCCGTTGACCAGCAGCGAGGGGAGGAGATCCTCGACGTGTTCGGCACCGCCTTCGGTGCCCTGCTCGCCGCGGATCCGGCGGCCTTCCAGGTCAAGTTCCGCAAGATGGCCGCCTCCGCCTTCGCCTTCTACCGAGGCACGGCGTGCCTGTTCTACAACGACCTGGCGCGGGAGCAGCACGCCGGTCCGTACGTGGACGAGCGCACCGGCCGGGTCTGGATCCACGGCGATCTGCACGCCGAGAACTTCGGCACGTACATGGACGCGAACGGCCGGCTGATCTTCAACGTCAACGACTTCGACGAGGCGTATGTAGGACCGTTCACCTGGGACCTCAAGCGGCTGGCCGCCTCCCTGGCGCTGATCGGCTACACGAAGGCTCTCAGCGACGACCAGATCAGCGAGCTGGTCCGGATCTACGCCGCCGCCTACCGCGAGCGGATCCACGCGCTGGCCACGGGCGCGAAGAACGACGAGGTGCCGCCCTTCACGCTGGACACGGCGACCGGCCCGCTGCTGGACGCGCTGCGGGACGCCCGCTCGCTGACCCGCTTCGCGCTGCTCGACTCGATGACCGAGATCCGTGACTTCGAGCGCCGCTTCGCGCCGGGCGGCGGCTCCATCGAGCTGGACGCCGCCACCCGCTACAAGGTCCTGGCGGCCTTCGACGGCTATCTGGAGACCCTGCCGGAGTCCAGCCTGACCCGCCCCGACTCGTACCGGGTGAAGGACGTGGTGGGGCGGCGCGGCATCGGTATCGGCTCGGCGGGCCTGCCCTCGTACAACATCCTTCTGGAGGGCAACAGCGACGCCCTGGAGAACGACGTCGTGATCTACCTCAAGCAGGCGCAGACGCCGGCCGTCTCCCGGCACATCACCGACGAGCAGGTGCGCGGCTACTTCCAGCACGAGGGCCACCGCACCGTGATCTCGCAGCGCGCGCTCCAGGCGCACGCCGACCCGTGGCTCGGCTGGACCGAGCTGGACGGCGCGGGCCAGCTGGTCGCCGAGGTCTCCCCGTACGCGGTCGATCTGGACTGGTCGGACCTGGACGACCCCGCCGAGATCGCCGTCGTCGTCGCCGACCTCGGCCGGGCGACGGCCACGATGCACGGAGCGGCGGACGACGAGAGCGGCCACTCGCTGGTGCCCTTCTCCACGGAGCGCGCCATCGACGCGGCGATCGCGGCCGACGAGGAGGGCTTCTCCGAGCTGCTGGTGGAGTTCGCCCACGGCTACGGAGCGCGGGCCCGCGCGGACCACCAGATCTTCGTGGACCTCTTCCGCAACGGACAGCTCGGCGGCAGCTGAGCCGGCCCGGAAGCCCCGCCCCGGCCTGATCGGGCCCATGCCCCGGCGACCTTAAGGACCCCTTACAGGCTCTCGTGGCACACTCGGCGACGATGGACATATCGGCGGCACGGCTCAGAGCGCTGCGGGCGGCATTGTTCACGGCACTGGCCGTGACGCTGTCCGCCGGTTCGCACGTGCTGCTGTCGCGGGCCCCGCTGCCGCTGTCCGTCGTCGCCGTCCTGTGCGCCGTCGTGTTCCCTGTCTCGTACGCCCTCGCGGGCCGCGAGCGGGGCTTCTGGCGTATCGCGGCCCTGCTCGTCCCGCTGGAGCTGGCCGCGGACACCATCTTCACCACCGGCCAGAACGTCTGTTACGGCCCCGCGGGCGGACCCGTCGCCGGATCGCTGCGCTCCGTCGGCTTCGACGTCCTGTGCGGCGGCAGCTTCGGCTCCCCGCTGCCCGGCGTCTCGTCGGTCGCCTCGCCCGAGAGCGCGACGGCCACCCTGCTGGGCTCCCCCGATCCCGCGCTCCCGTGGCTGCTCCTCGCCACGCATGTCGCGATCGGTCTGCTCGCCGCGCTCTGGCTGCGCCGGGGCGAGGCCGCCCTGGCGGGCCTGGTACGGGCGATCGCCGGCTTCGCCTTCCGGCCGCTGCTGGTCGCGGTCGCCGTGGCCGGCACGGTCCGCCGTACGGTACGGCGCTTCCCGCGCCCCGCCGCCCACCCGCGCGCCTCCCGTACGCGCCTGTTCGCGCACTCCGTCGGACGACGGGGACCACCTCGCTCGGCCCTTCTCCCGGCCTGAGCCCCACGCCGGCAGCCGCTTCCGGCCGCCGTCGGTCCCCCGCGTATCGGCGCACACCCCTTCGCGCCCGCGCGTCTCGTTCGACCCCACACGGAGTGACCCACCATGAGCGCACGCAACAGCAACGCCAACAAGGCAGCCGCCCGCGAGCGGCTGCGCGAGGAGCGCGAGCGGCAGGCGAAGAAGGACCGGGCCCGCCGCCAGCTCGTCGTCGCCGGATCCACCGTCGCGATCCTGGCGATCGCCGGGGGTGTCGGCTTCGCCGTCGTCCAGGCGAACAAGCCCTCGCACTGGGAGGCGGCCAAGGACGCCAAGACCGTCACCGCCCCGAAGAACACCTCCGGCACGAACGGCACGACCGTCGTCATCGGCAAGCCCGAGGCGAAGAAGACGCTGGAGCTGTACGAGGACTCCCGCTGCCCGATCTGCGCGACGTTCGAGCAGAAAGTCGGCGCCACGATCCAGAAGGACGTCGACGCGGGCAAGTACAAGATCAAGTACATCGGCGCCACGTTCATCGACAACTCTGACAACGGCGAGGGCTCGAAGAACGCCCTCTCCGCGCTGGGTGCCGCGCTCGACGTGAGCCCGGAGGCGTTCTCGGCGTACAAGACCGCGCTCTACTCGGCGGCGAACCACCCCTCGGAGAGCGACGACAAGTTCGCCGACGACAGCACGCTGATCAAGATCGCCGACTCGGTGAACGAGCTCAAGGGCAACGCGGCGTTCCAGAGGAACGTCGAGAGCGGCACGTTCGACGCCTGGGCGATGAAGATGTCGGCGACGTTCGACAACAGCAGCGTGGAGGGTACCCCGACGCTCCGGATGGACGGCAGGACGGTCACCGCGGAGGGCAGCGAGAACGCACCGCAGACCGTCCCGGAGTACACCGCGGCGATCACCAAGGCGCTCGCGGGGTGACGGCGCGGCGTCACCGTGGGGCAACCAGGAGGTAACAGCGTGCGGGCCGCCCCTCCGTGGCCCGTACGCTGACCCGCATGACCGGGGGCGACGCGAACAGGATCATCGACGGGCGGTTCGAGCTGCTGGAGCGGCTCGGCAGCGGCGGCATGGGCACGGTGTGGCGGGCACGCGACGCCGTGCTCCACCGCGAGGTGGCCTTGAAGGAAGTACGGTCCCCCGACCCCGCGTTGACGGCCGCCACGCCCCGCACCGCGCACGTGCTGCGCGAGCGGGTACTGCGCGAGGCACGGGCGTTGGCGCGGATCAGCCACCCGCACGTGGTGACGATCCATCACATCGTGGACGTGGACCCGCATCCGTGGATCGTCATGGAGCTGCTGCCCGGCGACACGCTCCAGGACCGGCTCGCGCGGGGCGCGTTGCGTCCCGTGGACGCGGCCAGGATCGGCCGCCAGGTGCTGTCCGGACTGCGGGCCGCCCACGCGGTCGGCATCCAGCACCGCGACGTGAAGCCGGCCAACGTCATGCTGCGCGAGGACGGCGGCGCGGTGCTCACGGACTTCGGCATCGCGGCCCTCCAGGGTTCGACGTCACTCACGGCGACCGGCGAACTGGTCGGCTCACCCGAGTACTTCGCCCCGGAGCGCATCCGCGGCCACGACGACGACCCCGTGTCCGACCTGTGGTCACTGGGGGTGATGCTGTACGTCTGTGTGGAGGGCGTCAGTCCGCTGCGCCGGGCGACGACCCTGGCGACGCTCGCCGCCGTACTGGACGAGCCGGTGCCGCCGCCCGTACGGTCCGGGCCGCTCGCCCCCGTACTGAACGCGCTGCTGGTACGCGACCCGGCCGCGCGGCCCGACGCCGCCCGGCTGGATCTGATGCTGGGCCAGGTCGAGTCGGGCACCACGCCGCACTGGGCGCTGCCGACCCTGACCGACACCGTGTCGCCGGCCCCGCCCGCCGACGCACGCCCGGTGACGGACGGCGAGGCGGCCACCACGCGGCGGGAGTCGGCCGCCCCCGCGCGGAGCGGCCGTACGCCGATGGTCGTCGCCGCCGTCGCCGTGGCCGTCGCGCTCGTGGCGGCGACAGCGCTGGCCTACGCCCTCCGGAACGACGGGGGCTCGCCGTCCGACGAGGGAAAGGGCGGGACAAGCGGTCCCTCCGTCCGGGCGTCGACGAAGGCGCCGGGCCCTGACGCGACGACACCGGCCCCGGACACGGACAACACCGGCACCGGCACCGACGGCAGCACCGGCGACGACGAACCGTCCGGCGACGACCTGACCGGCAACTGGGTCGCGCAGCTGGCCTCCACGGAGAAGTCCGCGGGCGCCGGCGCCCGCGACAAGCAGGCGGCGGCCCTGCGCGGCAAGGGCATCACCAACGCCCGGTATCTGGACAGCGACGACCACGCCTCGCTCAAGGCGGGCTACTGGATGTTCTACGTCTCCGGCTTCGGCAGCGGCTCGCACGCCGTCGCCTGGTGCCGCACCCGGGGCCTCGACTCGAACAGCACCTGTGTGGGCCGCTACATCAGCGACGACGCGAACGACCGGCAGTATCTCTGCAGCCCGACGCCGGACGGCGGCACCAAGGGCCGCTGCACCCGCGACTGAACGACGGCCGCACAGAGGTCTACGGCTGATCGCCCAGGGACTCGATGAAGGCCAGCCCCGTGCGCCAGGTCTGCTCGGCGGCCGTCTCGTCGTAGTCCGGCAGATCCGGGTCGGTGTACAGATGGCCCACACCCCGGTACCGGTAGATCTCCACGTCCGCCCCGACCTCCCGCATCCGCAGGTACCAGGCGTTCAGCCAGTCGTGCGGCTCGGACACGTCCGGGTCGGCGACATGCAGTTGTACGGGCAGGTCGTCCACCGACGCGTTCTCGGCGATATCGGACGTGCCGTGCATCAGCAGCAGCCCGCGGGCCTTCGAGTCCCCCAGCGCCAGCGTCTGCGCGACGGATCCTCCGAAGGAGAATCCCGCGTACACCAGCCCGCGCTCCGAGTAGGGCGCCACGGCGAGGACGGCGCGCCTCAGCAGTTCGTCGGAGCCGATCTTGTCCTTGAGGTCCCTGCCCTCCTCGGAGGTCTCGGCGGTTTGGCCCTCGAAGAGGTCGGGCACGTGCACGTGGTGTCCGGCAGCGCGCAGCCGTTCGGCCCCCGCGTGCACCGCCGGGCGCAGCCCGTGGACCGAATGAAAGAGAACGACGTCCATCCGCCCATCCTGCCAGGTGGGCCCCCTCGTCCGAATCCGGAGCCATGGAGAACGTACTGCGACCGTTGACCGTGCTGGGTGGCGCTGTCGTCCTGACGCTGCTGCTCGGCTGGGTCGTCGACCTGCTGCTGCGCCGCGCTGACGGCCGGCACCCGGAAACCCCGCTGTGGGGACTGCTGCGGCGCTGCCGGCTGCCGCTCCAGGTCGTCGTCCTCACCGCCCTGCTGCGCGCCACCTACCGCGAGACGGGGTGGTGGGTGGTCGAGAACCACCGGTCCGGTATCGGCCGCGCGCTGACGCTGATCCTGATCGGGGCCGGCGCCTGGCTGGTCGTACGCATCGTGTCGGCCGCCGTGGAGTCGACGTACGCCCGCTACGCGACCTCGGCCCGCGACCGGGCGAAGGTCCGCCGGGTCCGTACGCAGGTGACGCTGATCATGCGGATCGTGACGGCGGTGGTCGTCGTCGTCGCGGTCGCCGCGATCCTGCTCACCTTCCCCAGCATGAAGACGATCGGTACGTCGATGCTCGCCTCCGCGGGCATCATCGGCATCGTCGCCGGTGTCGCCGCGCAGTCCACGCTCGGCAATCTCTTCGCCGGCTTCCAGATCGCCTTCGGCGACATGGTGCGGATCGGCGACACGGTCGTGGTGGACGGCGAGTGGGGTGTGGTCGAGGAGGTCACGCTCACCTTCCTCGCCGTACGCACGTGGGACGAGCGCCGGATAACGATGCCGGTGTCGTACTTCACGAGCAAGCCGTTCGAGAACTGGTCGCGCGGCGGGATCCAGATGACCGGCACGGTCTTCCTCCAGCTCGACCACTCGGCGCCGGTGAGGCTGATGCGCGAGAAGCTGCACGAGATCCTGCGGGACTGCGCGGCCTGGGACGGCCGGGACTGGAGTCTGGCCGTCACGGACACCACCCCGAGCACCATCGAGGTGCGGGCCGTCGTCACGGCGAAGGACGCGGACGACATCTGGACGGCGCGCTGTACCGTGCGGGAGCAGTTGATCGCGTGGCTGGCCGAGGAGCATCCGTACGCGCTGCCGCGGGTCGCGACCACCCAGGCCGCGGTGCTTCCGGCCGGCGGGCCGAACGGCGCCGTGGAGTACGTCGCACCGGACCACAAGCCCGATCCGGCGATCACCGAGAACGCCGACGGCGACCCGCGCACCGGCCGCGGCTGACCGGCGGCCGAAGCGGCGGCGGGCCGAAGAGACGCCGAAGAGACGCAAGGCCGAAGGACGTCGAAGCGCCGAGGCGGCCGCCGTCACCGCATGCTGCGTACGTCCAGATATCTGAGCACCCGGTCCACCACCTCCGGGTTCGCGTTCGGTTCGCTGCGCGCCGCGAGCACCTCGTGCCGGGCCGCCGACATCATCTCGCGCTGGATCCGCTGCATGGTCTTGACGCGTTGGCTGCGCTTGGCGAACCAGTCGCGGCGCTCGTCGTCCACCACGTCCGGGCTGATCCTCGCCCCGATGTCGAACGCACCGCGCGCCAGCCGCTCGCTCAGCTCCTCGGGCAGGTCCTCGACCTCCTCGATCTCCTTGAGGCGGCGCTTGGCGGCCCTCGCGGCGCGCACGGCCAGCTCGTGCTCGAAGCCGCGTTCGGCCTCGGTGTCGGCGCGTACGCCGAGGCGCTTCACCAGCCACGGCAGGGTGAGTCCCTGGAAGACGAGCGTCGTCATGATGACGGCGAAGGCGATGAAGATGATCACGTCACGGCCGGGGAAGGGCGCCCCGTCGTCGGTCTCCAGGGGGATGGCCAGTGCCAGCGCGACCGAGGCCACCCCGCGCATTCCGGCCCACCACATGACGACGGTCTCGCGCCAGCTGACCGGGATCTCCTCGTCGTAGTCCCGGATTTTGTGCAGCCGTTTGGTGACCCACACGGCGGGGAGCAGCCAGAGCAGCCGTACGCCGACGACCACCCCGACGACCGCGGCCGACCAGCCGAGTGTGGTCCCCAGGTGGCCCTCCGCCCGGCCGAAGGCGTTGTGGAGTTCGAGGCCGATGAGGCCGAAGGCGATGCCGGTGATGAGGATGTCGATGATCTCCCAGAAGGTGTTCCCGGCGAGCCGTCCCATCACGTCGTCGGCGTCGGCGGTGTGTTCGGCGAGGAAGAGCGCGGTGGTCAGGACGGCGAGGACGCCGGAGCCGTGCAGTTCCTCCGCGAGTACGTAGCTGACGAACGGCACCAGCAGGCTCAGACCGACCTGGAGGGGCGCGTCGCCGAGCAGTGCCATGAGCTTGTTGGAGAGCCAGGCGAGGGCGACTCCCACGATGACGGCGACCACGGCGGAGAGCACCAGCGTCCCGGCCGCGCTCGGCCAGGAGAAGGTGCCGCTGACCACCGCGGCGATGGCCACGTGGTAGAGCACGATGGCCGTGACGTCGTTGAACAGCCCCTCGCCCTCCAGGATGGAGACGAGCCGGCGGGGCAGTCCCAGTGACCCGGCGACGG
Organism: Streptomyces sp. NPDC057307; assembly: GCF_042667665.1. Taxonomy (NCBI): domain Bacteria; kingdom Bacillati; phylum Actinomycetota; class Actinomycetes; order Kitasatosporales; family Streptomycetaceae; genus Streptomyces; species Streptomyces sp. NPDC057307. The sequence continues at coordinate 11,578 of NZ_JBHUZM010000132.1, forward strand.
CGGTCGCGGCGACCGGGTCGGGCGGTGCGACGAGGGCGCCGAGGACGAACGCGGCGGCGAGCGGGAGTCCGGGGACGACGGAGTTGGCCACGGTCGCCACCGCCGCCATGGTGACGAAGACCAGCGCCACGGCGAGCAGGAAGATCGGCCGCAGATTGGCGGTGAACTGCCGCCAGGAGGTGCGCTGTACGGCCGCGTACAGCAGGGGCGGCAGCAGCAGCGGAAGGATCAGGTCCGGCGGCACGTCGATGTTCGGTACGAAGGGCAGCAGCGCCAGGACGATCCCGAGGATGGTCATCAGCACGGGTGACGGCAGATTGAGCCGCTCCCCCAGCGGCACCGTCACCACGGCGCCCAGCAACAGCACGAGCAGCAGCGCCAACTGGGCCACGGGGCGCCCTCCGGAGTCGTGAGCCCTGACGATCAAGGCTCCTCAACCCTGCCACGGCCACCCGCGAAACCCATCGAGGCGCTGCTCCTCGCGGCCCGCTTCCGGACCGCGAGGAGACGTTTCGCCGGTACGCGCCGACGGCTGCTAACGGACCCGGTCCCGGATCCAGACGCCGGCCTCCTTGAGTACGCCGGTGCCCGAGAACTTGCCCGCGTTGCAGGAGCCTTCCTTGAAGACGGCTCCGGAGCGGTTGTCGTCGGAGTAGTTCCAGTTGGTCCAGGAGATGTTCTTGCGCTTCATCAGGTCGAGGAAGCGCTGCGACTGGCCGAAGTCGTTGGCGCCCTCGCCCGCGTAGTTCTGGGTGCCGAACTCCGTGACGAAGACGGGCAGTTTGTCCGACGCCCGGTCGAGCGCCGACAGGTACTCGTCCCGGTGCGACGCCGCGTAGAAGTGGAAGGTGTACATGATGTTGGAGGCCCTGACGGGGTTGTTCACGACCTCCTTCTCGTCGGCGCCGTCGGAGACGCCGAACGAGGACCAGGCGCGGGTGCCGACGAGGACGACCGCGTCGGGGTCCTGGGCCCGGATGACCGGAATGATCTTCTCGGCGTACGACTTGACGGTCGACCAGCTCACGTCGGACGGCTCGTTGGCGATCTCGTAGAGGACGCCGGGGCTGTCCTTGTACTTCACCGCCATGGCGGTGAAGAAGGTCTTCGCCCGTTCGAGGTTGAAGTTGGGGTCACCGGGGCTGAGCATGTGCCAGTCGATCACGGCGTACATCCCGCGCTTGTGCGCGCCGTCCACGAACTTCTGGGCGAGCGAGGTGAAGCGCGCCGGGTCGGTCTCGTAACCGCCCTCCTGTACGTATGTGGAGACGCGCAGCACGTCGGCCTGCCACTCGTTCGCGAGGACGTCGAGCGAGCCGTCGGTGACGCACTGGGAGTACCACTGGGTGCCGTGGGTGCTCATGCCGCGCAACTGGACGGCCTGGCCCTGGCTGTTGCAGAGCTTGGTGCCGCAGACCTTGAGCTGGCCGTTGTCGCTGATCGGGGAGGCGGCGCCGGTGGGTCCGGCGGTGCCCGTGGGTGCGGTGGCCGCGCCGGCCTGTACGGGGGACAGCATGGCGGTGACGACGCCGAGCGCGGAAAGGGCGAGGAGTGCCTTACGGCCGCGGCGTCCTCGGGCAGGGGACGCGGGGGACTTCGACATGGGGTGGTGCTCCCTTCGGGTGGGGTCCGGTACGGGAGTGCGACTGTCAGAGGCATGACAGCAAGTGAGTGAAAGTTAAGGTTCTTTCCAATCACCGTCAAGAGTGTTGGGAAAGTTTCCTAACGATTCGCCCGCAGAGGCTACCCCTGCTCATCCACCCGCCCCCGTCACCTCACAGCCCCGGCCTGCCCCGGCCCCCGCACGGCCCCGCTACAGCACACGCCGCATCCCCCGGTGCGGGATCCCCACGGAGTCGTACTCCGCGCCGTACGCCTGGTAGCCCAGCCGCTCGTAGAAGCCCAGCGCCCGCGTCTGCGCGTGCAGATCCACCACGAGCAGCCCGCGCTCCCGCGCCAGCTCCTCGACGGCCCTCACCAGCGCGACACCGATCCGAAGACCGCGCGCCTCCTCGACCACCGCGAGCCGGCCGAGCGCGCCCACCGTCGGATCACCGCCGGTCCGATCCGCCGCCTCCGGCCCGTGGAGCAGCCTCGACGTACCGAGCGGCAGCCCGTCGTCGCGCACCGCGAGCACATGCGCGGCGGCGGCGTCCAGGGCGTCGTGGGTGTCGAACTCAAGGTCGGCGGGCACCTGTTGCTCCACGACGAACACCCGCCTGCGGACCACGAAGCACGCCTCACGGTCGGCCGCGCCCGTGGCGGACCGGATCTCGTACGTCACGCCGTCGATCCCCGCGCCGGCCCGGGTCTCCCCCGCGCCGGCGGTCATACGTTGCTCTCGGCGCGCACCTTGTCCAGCGCGTTCTGCAGATCGTCCGGGTACGTGCTCTCGAACTCCACCCAGCGGCCGTCCGACGGGTGCTCGAACCCCAGCTTCATCGCGTGCAGCCACTGCCGGGTCAGCCCCAGCCGCTTGGCCAGCGTCGGGTCGGCGCCGTACGTCAGGTCGCCCACGCACGGGTGGCGGTGGGCCGCCATGTGCACCCGGATCTGGTGCGTGCGGCCCGTCTCCAGCTTGATGTCCAGCAGCGAGGCGGAGCGGAATGCCTCGATCAGGTCGTAGTGCGTGACCGACGGCTTGCCCTCGGCGGTCACGGCGAACTTGTAGTCGTGATTGGGGTGCCGCCCGATCGGGGCGTCGATGGTGCCGCTCATCGGGTCCGGATGGCCCTGCACCAGCGCGTGGTAGCGCTTGTCGACGATCCGCTCCTTGAACTGCGCCTTGAGCGAGGTGTACGCGCGCTCCGACTTGGCCACGGCCATCAGCCCGGAGGTGCCGACGTCCAGCCGGTGCACGACGCCCTGCCGCTCGGCGGCGCCGGACGTCGAGACGCGGTAGCCGGCGGCGGCGAGACCGCCGATGACGGTCGTGCCCGTCCAGCCGGGGCTCGGGTGCGCGGCCACGCCGACGGGCTTGACGACCACGACGATGTCGTCGTCGTCGTACACGATCTCCATGCCCTCGACCGGCTCGGCCACGAGACGCACGGGGGCGGCGGGCTCGGGCATCTCCACTTCGAGCCAGGCGCCGCCACGCACGCGTTCGGACTTGGCGACCACAGCGCCGTCGACCTGCACCTTCCCGGCGGCGGCCAGCTCGGCCGCCTTCGTACGGGAAAACCCGAACATGCGGGCGATGGCGGCGTCGACACGCTCGCCCTCAAGGCCATCGGGAACGGGCAGGGTGCGGATATCGGGAACGGTGCTCACCCGTCGAGTATGCCTTGCCCGCACCGCGCGACCGCCCACGGACAGCGGGCCCGGCCCCCAGGAGGGCGTCAGTCGCGGTGGACGGTCCCGTCGGGGTCGAGCCCGCGGAAGGACAGGATCACGATCAGGAAGCCGCCGCAGACGATCGCGGAATCGGCGAGGTTGAACACCGCGAAGTTCGCCGGCGCGATGAAGTCCACGACGGCGCCCTTGAACACACCCGGCTCACGGAAGATCCGGTCGGTGAGATTGCCGAGCGCCCCGCCGAGCAGCAGACCGAGCGCGACGGCCCACGGCCCGCTGTAGAGCTTGCGGGCCAGCCGCGCGATCACCACGATCACGGCCGCCGCGACGAACGTGAAGAAGACGGTGTACGCCTCGCCGATACCGAAGGCCGCGCCCGCGTTGCGCACCGCCTCGAACTTCAGCAGATCACCGACGACCTCGATGGGCTCGTGGTGCTCCAGCTTCGCCACCACGAGCATCTTGCTGCCGAGGTCGAGCAGATAGGCGACCAGTGCCACGGAGAAGAGCGCGACGATCTTGCGCCTTCCCCGAACCGGCCCGGCGGGAGCCGCGCCCTCGTCGTCAACATCTGGCGTACCGATGACGCGCTCCGCCTCTGCCACGTGAGTCCCTCAAGTTAGATCCCGACTAGGGACGAGGGTACGGCACACGCGTACGGTCTCAGCCGCGCCTTTCCTGCTTCTGCTTGTCCTCGACACAGAGCGTGGCCCGCGGGAACGCCTGCATCCTGGCCTTGCCGATCGGCTTGCCGCAGACCTCGCAGAGGCCGTACGTACCGGCGTCGAGGCGCAGCAGCGCCCGCTCCGTCTGCTCGACCATCTCGCGGGCGTTCGCGGCGAGGGACATCTCGTGTTCGCGGGTGATGTTCTTGGTGCCGGTGTCGGCGTCGTCGTCGCCCGCGCCGTCGCCGGAGTCCCGCATCAGTCCGACGAGCGCCTGCTCGGACGAGGCGATCTCGGCGTTGAGCCGGGCCGCCTCACTCTCCAGACCGGCCCGCGCCTCCGCGACCTCCTCCTCCGTCCACGGATCCTCGCCGGGCCGTACGGCCAGCTCCCCGGCCTGTGTGACGCCGCGCGCCGGGGGTACCGCGGTCGCCGTGGCGCCCGTGGCCGCCGCCGGCCTCTTACCCGCTGTCTTCTTCGCTGCCACCGTCTTGGCTCCCGTCTGTTCCGCGGCCTCGGCCGCCCCCTCGGCCGCGGACGCGGCCTTTTTCGCGGCCTTCTCGGCGGCAGCCTTCTTGGGAGGCGCCGTCTTCCCGGCCGCGGTCTTTTTCGCAGGTGCCTGGTGCTCCGGCTGGGCCACGGCGGTCTCCTCCGCGGCCGGTGCGTGCGTCGCCGGTGTCTCCCGCTCCGGTGCGTTCGTCGCCGACGTCTTCTTGGCGGCGGCCTTCTTGGCCGCCGGCTTCCTCACAGCCGCTTTCTTGGCCGCTGTCTTCTTCGCGGCGGTCTTCTTCGCCACCATGCCGCGGCCCCTTCACATTTTGTGATCTTGCACGCGAGTCGTGCTGGGACGATAAATCGACACCAGCCACGCGGCAACGGGGCACGCCGCCGGTGGGACCCGCCTCCGCCGGTGACAAGGCGAGCCTCCATCGGTTGTGCCCAGCTCCCCGCCCGGTAATCCGCCGCGGAGGCCGCTCGGAGAAGTCCGCGGGGCCCGCCGGACCATTCGGGTCAGCGGCGGGGCCGTACGCCGCACCGGCCGCTCCCCCGCCCCGCGGACGGCCCACGGGCCCCGCACCGGCCCGGAAAAAGCGGTCGGCCGCGCCTGTCGCCGCGCCGTACACTGGCCTCAGCGAGAGGCGTGGATGGGGACGAGTAGCTCCGAGAGCGGCCATGAGCGACCCGGGGACGGTGCGAGCCCGGGGGCACGGCGCGGAGCGAAGCATCACCCCGGAGCCGCCGGAAGAAAGCCCTGGCAGTACGCGGGGCCGTAGACCCGGCAGCGCGACCCCAATGAGGGGGCCGGGGGCGGCGACGCCCGGGGCCAAGGAGGGTGGTACCGCGGGAGCCGCAGGCTCTCGTCCCTCCGACGGAGATGCCGCAGTTCCGTTGGAGGAGTTTCAGCCCATGACGCCACCGCAGTACAGCCAGGTGCCCGCCCAGGTCGACCTGCCCGCGCTCGAACACGCCGTGCTCAGGTTCTGGCGCGAGAACAAGGTCTTCGACAAGAGCCTGGCACAGTCCGAGGGCCGCCCCGAGTGGGTCTTCTACGAAGGCCCGCCGACCGCCAACGGCATGCCCGGCGCGCATCACATCGAGGCCCGCGTCTTCAAGGACGTCTTCCCGCGCTTCCGTACGATGCGGGGCTACCACGTCGCGCGCAAGGCGGGCTGGGACTGTCACGGCCTGCCCGTGGAGATCGCCGTCGAGAAGGAACTCGGCTTCGCCGGCAAGCAGGACATCGAGAAGTACGGGATCGCGGAGTTCAACGAGAAGTGCCGCGAGTCGGTGACCCGGCACACCGACGCCTTCACCGAGCTGACGACCCGCATGGGCTACTGGGTCGATCTGGACGACGCGTACCAGACGATGAACCCGGAGTACATCGAGTCCGTCTGGTGGTCGCTGAAGGAGATCTTCAACAAGGGCCTGCTCGTCCAGGACCACCGCGTCGCCCCCTGGTGCCCGCGTGACCAGACGAGCCTCTCCGACCACGAGCTGGCGCAGGGCTACGAGACGATCGTCGACCCGTCGGTCTTCGTCCGCTTCCCGCTGACCTCCGGACCACTGGCGGGCGACGCGGCCCTCCTGGTCTGGACGACCACGCCCTGGACCCTGGTGTCCAACACGGCGGTGGCCGCGCACCCCGACGTCACGTACGTCGTCGCGACGAACGGCACCGAGAAGCTCGTCGTCGCCGAGCCGCTGCTGGAGAAGGCGCTCGGCGAGGACGGCTGGGAGCTGACCGGCGAGCGGTTCACCGGCCGCGAGATGGAGCGCTGGACGTACGAGCGCCCGTTCTCGCTCATCGAGTTCCCCGAGGGCTCGGAGGCGCACTACGTCGTCAACGCGGAGTACGTGACGACGGAGGACGGTACGGGTCTGGTCCACCAGTCCCCCGCGTTCGGCGCGGACGACCTGGTGGTCTGCAAGGCGTACGGCCTCCCGGTCGTCAACCCGGTCCGCCCCGACGGCACGTTCGAGGCGGACGTACCGCTGGTCGGCGGCGTCTTCTTCAAGAAGGCAGACGAGGCGCTCACCGCCGACCTGGCCGCGCGCGGGCTGCTGTTCCGTCATGTGCCGTACGAGCACAGCTATCCGCACTGCTGGCGCTGCCACACGGCGCTCCTCTACTACGCGCAGCCGTCCTGGTACATCCGGACAACCGCCGTCAAGGACCGCCTCCTTGAGGAGAACGAGAAGACCAACTGGTTCCCGGACTCGGTCAAGCACGGCCGGTACGGCGACTGGCTGAACAACAACGTCGACTGGTCCCTGTCCCGAAACCGCTACTGGGGTACACCGCTGCCCATCTGGCACTGCGAGGACGGGCACCTCACGTGCGTGGGCTCGCGCGCCGAACTCACCGAGCTGAGCGGCGAGGACCAGTCGTCGCTCGACCCGCACCGCCCGTTCATCGACGCGGTGACGTTCCCCTGCCCGATCTGCGGGGAGACCGCGACGCGCGTCCCCGAGGTCATCGACGCCTGGTACGACTCCGGTTCGATGCCGTTCGCGCAGTGGGGGTATCCGTACAAGAACAAGGACCTCTTCGAGAAGCGCTACCCCGCGCAGTTCATCTCGGAGGCCATCGACCAGACGCGTGGCTGGTTCTACACGCTGATGGCGGTGGGCACCCTCGTCTTCGACAAGTCGAGCTACGAGAACGTGGTCTGCCTCGGGCACATCCTCGCCGAGGACGGCCGGAAGATGTCCAAGCACCTGGGCAACATCCTCCAGCCCATCCCGCTGATGGACCAGCACGGCGCGGACGCGGTGCGGTGGTTCATGGCGGCGGGCGGCTCGCCGTGGGCGGCGCGGCGGGTCGGTGACACGACGATCCAGGAGGTCGTCCGCAAGACGCTGCTGACGTACTGGAACACGGTCGCCTTCCAGGCGCTGTACGCGCGCACGTCCGGCTGGGCACCGTCCGCGGCCGACCCGGCGCCGGCCGATCGGCCCGTGCTCGACCGCTGGCTGCTGAGCGAGCTGCACGCGCTGGTCGACCAGAGCACGAAGGCGATGGACGCGTACGACACGCAGCGGATCGGCAAGCTGCTGTCGGCGTTCGTCGACGACCTGTCCAACTGGTACGTACGCCGCTCCCGCCGCCGCTTCTGGCAGGGCGACAAGGCGGCGCTGCGCACGCTGCACGAGGTCGTCGAGACGGTCACCCGGCTGATGGCGCCCCTCACCCCGTTCATCACCGAGCGGGTCTGGCAGGACGTGGTCGTCCCGGTCACGCCGGAGGCGCCGGAGTCGGTGCACCTCTCGTCCTGGCCCGAGGCGGACCTGTCGGCGATCGACCCGGCGCTCTCCCGCCAGATGGCCCTGGTACGGCGGCTGGTGGAGCTGGGCCGGGCGACGCGGGCCGAGTCGGGCGTGAAGACGCGCCAACCGCTGTCCCGCGCGCTGGTCGCGGCGACGGGCTTCGAGACGCTGTCGCCGGAACTGCGCGCGCAGATCACCGAGGAGCTGAACGTCTCGTCGCTGGCGTCGCTCGCGGAAGTCGCCCCGGCGGGTGGCGGCTCGCTGGTCGACACGACGGCGAAGGCGAACTTCCGGGCGCTGGGCAAGCGGTTCGGCAAGGGGGTCCAGGCGGTGGCGAAGGCGGTCGCCGACACGGACGCGGCGGCGCTGTCGGCGGCGCTGCGGGACGGAACGGCGTCGGTCACGGTCGACGGCGAACCGGTCTCCCTCGCCCCGGACGAGGTGATCATCACGGAGACGCCCCGCGAGGGCTGGTCGGTCGCGTCCGACTCGGGCGCGACGGTGGCGCTGGACCTGGAGATCACGCCGGAACTGCGCCTCGCGGGCCTGGCCCGCGACGCGATCCGCCTGATCCAGGAGGCCCGCAAGAACAGCGGCCTGGACGTCGCGGACCGCATCGCGGTGCGCTGGTCCTCGTCCACGCCCGAGACGCACTCGGCCCTGTCGACCCACGCGTCGCTGATCTCGGACGAGGTCCTGGCGGTGGACTTCACCCCGTCGCCCCCGGACGCGACGTTCGGCCCACCGTTCACGGACGAGGGCCTGTCGCTGACGTTCCACCTGCGCAAGGTCTGACGGCGGGGGGGGCGGGACCGCTGCGCGGGCCTGCTCCCCAACCCCGCCCCTTCCCGAAACCGGGGGGCACCACCGGACCCCCAACGCCCTCGGCCCTGACGGGCCGGGGGCGCGCGGCGTTTGGGTGCGGGGCCTGTGTGACCTCGGCTGCCCGCCGCGATGCGGCGGTCAAACCCGTACCGGCGTGTGCCGCGCCACGGTCCCGTTCGCCGCCGGCAGACGGTAACGGGCCCCGGCCGTCAGGCCGGTAGCCACCGCCGCGCAGCGGCAAAGAGTCAAGGCCCGGCCCGCCAGGCCACGGGCCTCGGAGGCCGCGGCGGCCGCGCAGCGGCAACCCACACCAACCCCGGCCCGCCAGGGCCGAGGGCCTCAGTGGCCCCGGGGGCCCGCCCCCCGGGACCCCCCCCCCCAGCACCGCGGCAAACCGCAACAGCCCCGGCCCGCCAAGTCCGAGGACCCCTGAAGGTCCGGGGGCCCACCCCCGGCATCACCGCCCCGCCCGCCGCGGCAGCGGCCGAACCGCAACGACCCCGGCCGCCAAGGCCGTGAGCCTCAGGGCAGCCGGCGGCGGCCCGGGGCCCCCGCACCGCAGTAAACCGCAACAGCCCCGGCCCGCCAGGCCACGGGCCCCGGCGGCCGCGCAGCGGCAAAACCGCAACCGCGACGGCCGAGGTCCATTGGCGGCCAGCGGCCCGCCCCAACCGCCGCGCAGCGGCAAAGAGTCAAGGCCCGGCCCGCCAGGGCCGAGGGCCTCAGCGGGCCCGAGGGCCGCCCCAGTTTCACCCCCACCCCCGCACCGCGACAGAACCGCAACA
>NZ_JBHUZM010000133.1:0-20815 GCF_042667665.1 Streptomyces sp. NPDC057307
GCCCGGGGGCGCCGGCCCCGCCCCGTCTCAGCCCTCCGCGCCCAGGCGTTCCAGGATCAGTTCCCGTACGCGTGCCGCGTCCGCCTGGCCTCGGGTGGCCTTCATGACCGCTCCCACCAGCGCGCCCGCCGCCGCGACCTTGCCCGCGCGGATCTTGTCCGCGATGGCCGGGTTCGCGGCGATCGCCTCGTCCACCGCCGTACCCAGCGCGCCCTCGTCGGAGACGACCTTCAGGCCGCGCTTCTCGACGACGGTGTCCGGGTCGCCCTCGCCCGCGAGGACGCCTTCCAGGACCTGGCGGGCCAGCTTGTCGTTCAGCTCGCCCGCGGTGACCAGCTCCGCCACCCTGGCGACCTGCGCCGGGGTGATCGGGAGCGCCGCGAGGTCCGTGGACGTCTCGTTGGCGCTGCGCGCCAGCTCGCCCATCCACCACTTGCGTGCCTGGTCGGCCGGGGCACCGGCCTCGATCGTGGCGGTGATCAGGTCGACCGCGCCCGCGTTGAGCATCGACTGCATGTCGTGCTCCGAGACGTCCCACTCCTCGCGCAGCCGCTTGCGGCGCAGCCGGGGCAGCTCCGGCAGTCCGCCCCGCAGCTCCTCCACCCACGCGCGCGCGGGCGCGATCGGGACGAGGTCGGGCTCGGGGAAGTACCGGTAGTCCTCCGCCTCCTCCTTCACACGGCCGGACGTCGTGGAGCCGTCCTCCTCGTGGAAGTGGCGGGTCTCCTGGATGATCGTGCCGCCGCCGTCGAGAACCGCGGCGTGCCGCTGGATCTCGTAGCGTGCCGCCCGCTCCACGCTGCGCAGGGAGTTGACGTTCTTCGTCTCCGAGCGGGTGCCGAACATCGAACGGCCGTGCGGGCGCAGCGACAGGTTGACGTCGCAGCGCAGCTGCCCCTGCTCCATGCGGGCCTCGGAGACGTCCAGCGCCTTGATCAGCTCGCGCAGCTCCGCGACGTACGCCTTCGCGACCTCCGGGGCGCGCGCCCCGGCGCCCTCGATCGGCTTGGTGACGATCTCGATGAGCGGGATGCCGGCGCGGTTGTAGTCCAGCAGGGAGTGGGACGCGCCGTGGATACGGCCGGTGGCGCCGCCGACGTGCAGCGACTTGCCGGTGTCCTCCTCCATGTGGGCGCGCTCGATCTCCACCCGGAAGATCTCGCCGTCGTCCAGCTGGACGTCCAGATAGCCGTTGAAGGCGATCGGCTCGTCGTACTGCGACGTCTGGAAGTTCTTCGGCATGTCCGGGTAGAAGTAGTTCTTCCGGGCGAACCGGCACCACTCCGCGATCTCGCAGTTCAGCGCGAGACCGATCTTGACGGCGGACTCGACGCCGATCGCGTTGACGACCGGCAGCGCCCCCGGCATACCGAGACAGGTGGGACAGGTCTGCGAGTTGGGGGCGGCGCCCAGCTCGGTGGAGCAGCCGCAGAACATCTTCGTTCTGGTGCCGAGCTCGACATGGACCTCCAGGCCCATGACGGGGTCGTACGTCGCGAGAGCGTCCTCGTACGGGACGAGCGACACGTGTTCAGTGACGGTCACGGTGAAACTTTCCCTCTCTGCGGGCTCAGCCCAGCAGGACGTCGTCGTCGCCCAGCCGCTTCAGCTCGCGGTAGAGCAGAGCGATGCCGGTGACGATGGCGGCGGCGGAGACGGCGGCGTCGATCAGCCGCAGCGTGTCGTTGTCCTCGCGGGCCATCCTGGCCTGCTTGATGACGCTGACCGCTCCGAAAGCGGTCGTGCCGATCGACAGGTACATGCCGGACTTCGACTTCTTGAAGCCCTTGGCCTTCTTGGTCATTGCGCTCATAGCGACGGTGCCTCCTCCAACAGCGGGTGTCCCCAGCGTTCCACGAACGCCGCCTCGACCGCTGCGCCTACCCGGTAGAGACGGTCGTCCTTCATCGCGGGGGCGATGATCTGCAGTCCGACCGGCAGACCGTCCTCCGGCGCCAGTCCGCAGGGCAGCGACATGGCGGCGTTTCCGGCCAGGTTGGTCGGGATGGTGCACAGATCGGAAAGGTACATCGCCATCGGGTCGTCGGCGCGTTCACCGATCGGGAAGGCGGTGGTCGGCGTGGTCGGGGAGACGATCACGTCGACCTGCTCGAAGGCCCTCTCGAAGTCCCGCACGATGAGTGTGCGGACCTTCTGGGCGGAGCCGTAGTACGCGTCGTAGTAGCCGGAGCTGAGCGCGTACGTACCGAGCATGATGCGCCGCTTGACCTCGTCGCCGAAGCCCGCCTCACGGGTGAGGGCGGTGACGTCCTCGGCCGAACGGGTGCCGTCGTCGCCGACGCGCATGCCGTAGCGCATGGCGTCGAAGCGCGCGAGGTTGGAGGAGCACTCGGAGGGGGCGATCAGGTAGTACGCCGAGAGGCCGAGGTCGAAGGACGGGCAGTCCAGCTCGACCACTTCCGCGCCCAGCTCCTTGAGGAGGTCGACGGACTCGGCGAACCGCTGCATGACACCGGCCTGGTAGTGCTCGCCGGAGAACTGCCGGACGACGCCGACGCGCATACCGGCGACGGTGCCGTTGCGGGCGGCCTCGACCACCGGCGGGACGGGTGCGTCGATGGAGGTCGAGTCGAGCGGGTCGTGCCCGCCGATGACCTCGTGCAGGAGGGCCGCGTCCAGGACCGTACGGGCGCACGGGCCGCCCTGGTCGAGCGAGGACGAGAAGGCGACCATGCCGTAGCGGGAGACTCCGCCGTAGGTGGGCTTGACGCCGACCGTGCCGGTGACGGACGCGGGCTGGCGGATGGAGCCGCCGGTGTCCGTGCCGATGGCGAGCGGCGCCTCGTACGCGGCGAGGGACGCCGACGAGCCGCCGCCGGAGCCGCCGGGGATGCGGGTGAGGTCCCAGGGGTTGCCCGTGGGGCCGTACGCGCTGTTCTCCGTCGACGACCCCATGGCGAACTCGTCCATGTTGGTCTTGCCGAGGATGATCACGCCGGCCGCCTTGAGGCGGCGGGTGACCGTCGCGTCGTACGGCGGGATCCAGCCTTCGAGGATCTTGGAGCCGACGGTGGTGGGGATGCCCTCGGTGGTGAAGATGTCCTTCAGCGCGAGCGGGACGCCGGCGAGCGGGCCGAGCTTCTCGCCGCGGGCCTTCTGCTCGTCCACGGCGCGGGCCTGCGCGAGGGCGCCCTCGCGGTCGACGTGCAGGAAGGCGTGGACCTTCTCGTCCACGGCCTCGATGCGGGCCAGGTGGGCCTCGGTGACCTCGACGGCCGTCAGTTCGCCGGAGGCGACCTTCTCGGCGATCTCGGCGGCGGTGAGCCGGATGATGTCGGTCTTGATGTCCGTCATGGCTGTTAGTCCTCCCCCAGGATCTGCGGCACCTTGAAACGCTGCTGTTCCTGGGCCGGGGCGCCGGAGAGCGCCTGCTCGGGGGTGAGCGACGGGCGTACCTCGTCCGCGCGCATGACGTTGGTCAGCGGCAGCGGGTGGGAGGTCGGCGGGACGTCTTGGTCGGCGACCTCGGATACGCGGGCGACCGCGCCGATGATGTCGTCGAGCTGACCGGCGAAGTGATCGAGCTCTTCGCCCTTCAGCTCCAGACGCGCCAGCCGTGCGAGGTGGGCGACCTCCTCGCGCGTGATGCCAGGCATGCAGCGATCCTCTGGGTGGGTGTCGGGATTTTGGCCCAATCCTATGGGGCGCGGCACCGTGCCAACGAAACGGTTTCCCGCGGCCGGGCTCCGGCCCCGGCCCGCGTCCCGATCCCGGCCCGGGCGAGGGTGCCGGCGCCGGCTACTGGACCACGCGGCTGGAGGGACCCGAGGCGTCGGTACGCGGCGGCTCCAGGGCCGGTGTGCGCGGCGGGCGGCGCCAGCCCGTCTCACCGCGGGCCAGCAGCCAGGACGTCGCCTCGTGCGGGGGCATCGCGGCGGCCACGAGCCAGCCCTGGACGGCGTCGCAGCCCAGGTCGCGCAGCCGCTCCCAGGTCTCGTCGTCCTCGACGCCCTCGGCGACGACCACCAGGCCCAGCGAGTGCGCCAGGTCGATCGTGCAACGGACGATCTCCGCGTCCTCGTTGTCGATGGCGAGGCGGGCCACGAACGAGCGGTCGATCTTCAGCTCACTCACCGGCAGACGGCGCAGATGGACCAGCGAGGAGTAGCCCGTGCCGAAGTCGTCGAGCGACATCTTCACGCCGTGTCCGGTCAGGCCGGCCAGGGTGTCGGCGGCGCGCTGCGGGTCCTCCAGCAGGACGTGCTCGGTTATCTCCAGTTGGAGCGAGCCGGCCGGGACGCCGTGCCGGGCGAGCCGCGCGGCGACCGCGCCGGCGAAGCCCGGGGTGTGGACGTCACGCGGCGAGACATTGACGGCCACCGGGACGAACAGGCCCTGGGCGCGCCAGCGGGCGACCTGGCCGAGCGCCGATTCCAGTACGTACTCGGTGAGATACGGCATCAGGCCCGAGGACTCGGCGATCGCGATGAACTCGTCCGGGGGCACTCTCCCCCGGTCCGGATGCACCCACCGTACGAGCGCCTCCAGGCCGACGACCTGGCCGTCGAAGCGGACCTTGGGCTGGTAGTGCAGCTCCACGTCGCCCGCGTCGAGCGCGCGCCGCAAATCGCCCAACAGGCCGAGCCGGTCGGGGGTGTTGGAGTCCCGCTTGGACTCGTACACCTCCACGCCCGTACGGTCCCGCTTGGCCTGGTACATCGCGACATCGGCCCGCTGGAGCAGCCCTTCCGCGTCCACCGCGTGCTCGGGGTGGACCGCGACGCCGGCGCTCGCCTCCAGCACGAGCGTCAGCCCGTCCAGATCGAGCGGCGAGGACAGCTCGGCCGCGAGATGGCGGGCCACACGCTGGGCGCTGGTGATGGAGTCGACCAGCGGCAGCAGTACGGCGAACTCGTCGCCACCGAGCCGCGCGGCCTCCGCCCCGCGCGGCAGGGCCAGCTTGAGCCGCTCCGCTATCTGCAACAGCAGTCTGTCGCCCGCGAGATGGCCGAGGGTGTCGTTGACGGAACGGAACCGGTCGAGGTCGATCAGGACCAGCGCCGAGCGCGCGCCGAGGGTCTTGGCCTCCTCCAGCGCCGTCCACGTCCGCTCCAGGAGCCACTGCCGGTTGGGCAGCCCGGTCAGGGGGTCGCGCAGCTGCTCCTCGGCCCGTGCCCTGGCGATCCAGAGCGTGGAGTCGAGGGCGATCAGCGGGACGGCGAACAGCGGCAGCACCACCGGCCGGGACACGGCGACGACGCAGATCAGGGGGGTGATACCGAGCAGCGCGACGGCCAGCAGGCACTGTCGCAGCAGGGCGGTGCGGGCGACGGTCGGCAGGCCGCCGCCCTGCGCGGTCTGCGAATACCACAGGAGCAGCCGGGTCACCAACAGATACGCCCCGGCCGCCAGCACGATCTCGGGGACCGTGCCGATCCCCCAGTGGAGGGGCTGCCAGGGCTTCGCGACCGTCGGTACGTCGCCGAAGGCGAGCAGGACCAGTGCCGCCGCTCCGATGCCGAGGATGTCCACGGCGCCGTGCAGCGCGCCCTGGCGCCAGCGGTGTCTGCGGGCGATGCCGACCAGCACCACGACGGCGAGGCTGACCAGCCCGGCGGCGACCCAGCCGTACAGGAGCAGCACCGCGAGGGTGAGGGCGGCGCCGGAGCCCGTGCCGCCCCACCAGCGGTCGCGGCCGAGCGCGACGAGATGACCCACGATGATGCCGGTGAGTACGGCGAGCGCCCAGCCCGTGGTGCCGTCCGGGAAGAGCGCCCGGCCGTCCCGTACTTCCCGGAAGATGCCCAGTGCCAGCACGACGGCGGCGACCGCCACCACGACGAGGGGCACTCGGGCCGACATGCCTCCAAGTCCCGCGAATCCGCGCGGGCGTGAGACCGGGGCGGCGCTCTCGGTCGGTTTCATTCCCGTCCCTCTCACAGCCGGCAGTGCCGTTACCACGCGATGGCACGTTGTCATGCCACCACGACTGATTTCCCACACGCAGCCGTGCACGACAGGCGTACCCCTCAACAGTAGGCCGCGAACGGCGTCGGCGGGCAGCGCTCTACCGCTGTTGCCCGAATGCAACCCGCCCTTCCTTATCCATCTGGTATGCGCCGAACGGGTGACCTACGAGGGCTTGTTGTGCCCGTTCGGTCACTCCTTCGTACTCTCCGCAGACGCTTCGTCAGCCGTTTTCGGGACGTCCTTGGCCGGTTCCCCCGCCCCCTCGTCAGCCGCCTCCGGCGCCTGTACAGCGGCCTCCCGCGCCGCGTCGGGGCCTTCCGTGAGCAGGACGGCGAACCCCTCCTCGTCGAGCACCGGCACCTTCAACTGCATCGCCTTGTCGAACTTGGAGCCGGGGTTGTCACCGACCACCACGAAGGCGGTCTTCTTCGACACGGCGCCGGTCACCTTCGCTCCGAGCGTCTGGAGCGCCTCTTTCGCGCCATCCCTGGTGTGATTTTCGAGCGTGCCCGTTACGACCACGGTGAGGCCCGCGAGCGGGCGCGGTCCCTGGTCCTCGTCGGAGACCTCGTCCTCCATCCGGACCCCGGCCTCCCGCCACTTGCGCAGGATCTCCAGGTGCCAGGGCTCCTTGAACCACTGCGTGAGGGAGGCGGCGATGGTCGGGCCGACCCCCTCGACCGCTGCCAGCTCCTCCTCCGTGGCCTGCTCGATACGGTCGATGGAGCGGAACTCCCTGGCCAGGGCCACCGAGGCGACCGGTCCCACGTGCCGGATGGAGAGCCCCGCGATGATCCGGGCCAGCGGGCGTTCCTTGGCCGCCGCGATGTGCTCCAGCATCGCCAGCGCGTTCTTCTTCGGCTCGCCCTCCTGGTTGGCGAAGACGGTGGCGATCTTCTCCTCGCCGGTCTCGGGATCGCGCTTGGGCAGACCGCTGTCCATGTCGAGCACATACGCCTTGATGGGCAGCAGTTGGTCGACGGTGAGGGTGAAGAGGTCGCCCTCGTCCAGCAGCGGGGGCGTCGAGGGCTCAAGTGGCTTGGTCAGCGCGGCGGCGGCCACATAGCCGAAGTTCTCGATGTCCAGGCACTTACGGCCGCCGAGATAGAACAGCCGCTCGCGCAACTGGGCCGGGCAGGAGCGGGCGTTGGGGCAGCGGAGGTCGATGTCGCCCTCCTTCATGGCCTTCAGTTCCGTACCGCACTCGGGGCAGACGGCCGGCATCTCGAACTCGCGCTCGCTGCCGTCCCGCAGGTCGGCGACCGGGCCGAGGATCTCCGGGATGACGTCGCCGGCCTTGCGCAGCACGACCGTGTCACCGATGAGGACGCCCTTGGCCTTCACCACGTCCTGGTTGTGGAGGGTGGCGAACTCGACCTCGGAGCCGGCGACGGTGACCGGCTCGACCACCGCGTACGGAGTGACCCGCCCGGTGCGTCCGACGCCGACCCGGATGTCGACCAGCTTGGTGTTGACCTCCTCGGGCGCGTACTTCCAGGCGATGGCCCAGCGCGGGGCGCGGGAGGTCGAACCGAGCCTCCCCTGGAGGGCGATCTCGTCCAGCTTGACGACGACGCCGTCGATCTCGTGCCGGACCGAGTGGCGGTTCTCGCCGAAGTAGGCGATGAACTCCCGTACGCCGGCGAGGTCGTCGACGACCTTGTTGTGCTGGGCCGTCGGCAGGCCCCACTCCTCCAGCAGCTCGTAGGCGTGCGAGAGGCGGTCGATGTCGAAGCCCTCGCGCGCGCCGATGCCGTGCACCACCATGTGCAGCGGGCGCGACGCCGTGATCTTGGGGTCCTTCTGGCGCAGCGAACCCGCCGCCGCGTTGCGCGGGTTGGCGAACGGTTTGTCACCGGCCTCGACCAGCCGGGCGTTGAGCTCCTGGAAGCCCTCCATGGGGAAGAAGACCTCGCCGCGGATCTCGACCAGCTCCGGGACGCGGTCGCCCTTCAGCCGGTGCGGGATCTCCGCGATCGTACGGACGTTGGGCGTGATGTCCTCGCCCGTGCGGCCGTCCCCGCGGGTCGCGGCGCGCGTGAGTCTGCCCTGCTCGTAGGTGAGATTGACGGCGAGTCCGTCCACCTTCAGCTCGCACAGGAAGTGGAAGCCCGGCGCGCCCACGTCCCTGGCGACGCGGTCCGCCCAGGCGGCCAGCTCCTCGTCGTCGAACGCGTTGTCCAGGGAGAGCATGCGCTCGCGGTGCTCGACCGCGGTGAACTCCGTCTCGTACGCCCCCGCGACCTTCTGGGTCGGCGAGTCGGGCGTCCGCAGTTCCCCGTACTGCTCCTCCAGCGCCTCCAGGGCGCGCAGCAGCTTGTCGAACTCGCCGTCGCTGACGACCGGCTGGTCCTTCACGTAATACCGGAACCGGTGCTCCTCGACCTGCTCGGCGAGGTGCGCGTGCCGCTCCCGCGCTTCCGCGGGTACTGCCGTCTGCTGTTCGCCAGCCACCGTTTCGTCCTCCCGTTTCACCGCGTCACCGCGAGCACCGCGATCAGCGACCCATGTCTCGTCAATGTCACTCAGGGTTGTCCGCGAGGGATCGCGCCGCCCTGACACAGTGCGCCATCGCGGCACGGGCGTACGTGGGTGAGGCACCCGCGAGCCCGCACGCCGGAGTGATCACCACGGACTCCGCGAGAGTCCCCGGATCCAACCCCAGCCTGCGCCACAGCGTTCTGATACCCATGACGCTACCTCCCGGGTCCGACAACGGGGTGTCCGTGCCCGGCACCACCCCGGCGAAGAGTCTCACGCCGCCCTCGACCGCCTCGCCGATCGTGTCCTCGTCACGCTCAGTGAGCAGCGAGAAGTCGAACGACACGGCCGCCGCCTCCGCGCGGCGCAGCAGCGCGAACGGCACGTCCGGGGCGCAGGAGTGGACCACGGCGGGTCCGTCGTTCGCCCGCATCACCTGGCGCAGCGCGTCCTCGACGGCCTGCCGGTCCACCGCCCGGTGGGTGCGGTATCCGCTGGCGGTCCTGATGTGCCCGCGCAGTACGGCGGTGAGGGACGGCTCGTCGAGCTGGAGCACGGGCGTGGCACCGGGCACCCTGCGCCGTACGTCGGCGAGGTGCGCCGTCAG
This sequence comes from Streptomyces sp. NPDC057307, assembly GCF_042667665.1. NCBI lineage: Bacteria > Bacillati > Actinomycetota > Actinomycetes > Kitasatosporales > Streptomycetaceae > Streptomyces > Streptomyces sp. NPDC057307. The sequence continues at coordinate 9,020 of NZ_JBHUZM010000133.1, forward strand.
GCCCTCCACCAGGGATCCGGTCAGGTCGCGGCAGGCGCCGGGGTCGCTGAGCGCCGACTCGCCGTTGCGCAGTTCCAGGGCGGCCGCGAGCGTCCACGGGCCGGTCACCTGGACCTTGAGCGGGCCCTCGTACCCCTGGGTGAACTCTTCGAGCGCGTCCAGGTCCTCGCCCAGCCAGGACCAGGCGCGCCGGGTGTCGCGGCCGGGGCGGTCGCCGATCCGCCAGCCGCTGGGCTCAACCCGGGCGAAGACCTCGACGAGCATCCCGGCGGTCCGGCCGATCATGTCGGCGCCGGGGCCGCGCGCGGGCAGTTCGGGGAGGTGCGGGAAATCCTCGAAGGTGCCGGTGACGCTCTTGGCCGTCTCGCGCGCGTCGTCTCCCGGCATCGACCCGACGCCGGTGGCGGCACCCCACAGGGGCTTCGCCGGGGTGTCGGTCCCGCGGTCACTCGTGGTCTCGGTCATCGTCCCGGCCGTACCGTCAGGTCGTTGATCTCCGCGTCGCGCGGCAGGTCGAGGGCGGTGAGGATCGTCGTCGCGACCGACTCCGGGTCCATCCAGCGGGCGGCGTCGTACTCCTTGCCCTCCTGGCCGTGCACCTTGACCTGCATGGGTGTGGCCGTACGGCCCGGATAGACCGACGCGACACGCAGGCCGTTCGGCCGCTCCTCCTGACGGAGGGCGTCGGCGAGCGCCTTCAGGCCGTGCTTGGAGGCGGCGTAGGCGCCCCACTCGGCGTGGGCGGTCAGACCGGCGCCGGAGTTGACGAAGATCACCTGGCCCTGCGCGGCGCGCAGTTGGGGCAGGAAGAGGCGGGTCAGCTCGGCGGGCGCGACGAGATTCACGTTCAGCTGGCCGGTCCACGCCTTGGGGGTCAGCTCGCCGACGGGGCCGAGGTCGACGATGCCCGCGATGTGCAGGAGCGAGTCCAGCCGGTCGGGGAGCGTCTGGTGGGACAGCGCCCAGGAGAGCCGGTCGGGGGTGGCGAGGTCGCCGACGAGCGTACGGGCGCCGGGGTAGGCCGCGGCGAGTTCCTTGCCGCGGCCGGCGTCGCGGGCGAAGAGCAGCAGGTCGTCGCCGCGCTCGTGCAGCCGGCGCGCGACAGCGGCGCCGATGCCGGAGCCCGCGCCGGTGATCAGATGGGTAGCCATGGGGTCATGTTCGCATCACCCCATGGCACGGCTGTACGGTCCCGACGCGGTCGACCGTGGTCCGGTCGCCGTCCCGTCGCGGTCCCCGGCGGGGGGTCAGCTCACCCCGGCGGACTCTTCCAGATAGGCGAGGGCGCCGACCGCGTCCTCGGCGAAGAAGACCAGGTCGGTCAGGGGCAGCGGGAGGAAGCCCTCCCTGTCCATACGGATGAACTGCTCCTTGAGGCCGTCGTAGAAGCCCGCCGTGTTGAGGAGCACCACGGGCTTGTCGTGCAGGCCGTGCTTCTTCAGTTCGAGGATCTCGGTCGCCTCGTCCAGCGTGCCCGTACCGCCGACCATGATCACGACGGCTTCGGACTTGGCGAGGAGCAGCGCCTTGCGCTCGGCCAGGTCCTTGGCGATCACCATCTCGTCGGCGCGTGCCCGCTTCGTGGCACCCAGGAAGCCGACGGAGACCCCCACGAGACGCCCGCCCGCCTCCTCCACCCCGTCGGCGACGACCTTCATCAGCCCGACGTCCGAACCGCCCCAGACGAGCGTGTGGCCCCCCTTGCCGAGCAGTTCGGCGAACTCGCGGGCGGGGCGGGTGTAGCGCTCGTCGAGGTCGGCGGCGGAGAGGAAGACACAGATATTCATGGCTCCACGGTATCCGGGTGACCTCTTTGGGAAGAGGGCGTGGTCGGCCGTTGCTGACGGTAGAAGGGACCGCGGAAAGAAGAGGGACCGAGTACACCGAAGGAGCCGATCGCCATGGCCAAGGGCCACACCATCACTGTCGAACAGGGCACGGAGCACGTACGGGTCGTCCGCGACGGACAGGTCGTCGCGGACAGCAGCCGGCCGTTGCTGCTGCACGAGACCGGACTGCCCGTCCGTTACTACCTGCCGCCGGAGGACGTGCGTACGGAGTTGCTGACCGCGTCGGACACCACGACCCACTGCCCGTTCAAGGGCGACGCCTCCTACTGGTCGCTGCCCGACGCTCCCGACCTGGTCTGGGCCTATCCCGAGCCGAAGGACGAAGTCGCCGGGATCAAGGACCACTTCTGCTTCTACGAGACGGAGGTCGTCGCGGGCTGAGCCGCCCGGTCCGGCTCCGTCGAAGAAAAATTCTCCACATTCCGCTCGGCGCCGATGAGTTCCGGTGAGTCCGCCGGTCCATATGCGTATGGACCAAGTGGGCAAGGCGAAGTCGGGTGACGGCACCCTCATCGCGTACCGGCGGACGGGCGGCGACGGGCCTCCGGTGATCATGGTGGGAGGAGCGTTCAGCACGGCGGCGGCGGAAGCACCGCTGGCGGCGCTCCTCGCACCCCGCTTCAGCGTGATCACCTATGACCGGCGGGGGCGCGGCGGCAGCGGCGACACGGCGCCGTACGCGGTGGATCGCGAGGTGGAGGACATCGCCGCCCTCCTTACGGAGGTGGGCGGCAGCGCCTCCGTGTACGGCATGTCCTCGGGCGCCGCCCTGGCGCTGGAGGCGGCGGCCACGGGGCTGCCGATCACCCAACTCGCCGTGTACGAGCCTCCGTACGACGCCGATCCGGCGGACGTCACGGACAACGCGGCCTACACGGCGCGGCTCGACGACCTGCTGACGCGGGGACGGCGGGACGAGGCCGTGGAGCTGTTCCTGTCGGTGGTCGGGGTGCCGCCCGACGTGATGGCGGGGATGCGCCGGGCGGCGATGTGGCGGAGCATGACGGCGCTGGCGCACACCCTCGCGTACGACAACGCCGTGATGGGCCCCGGACCGGTGCCCACGGAACGGCTCTCACGGATCACGGCGCGGGTGATGGTCGTGGACGGGGGCGCGAGTCCGCCGCCGATGCGGGTGGCGGCGCGGGCGGTGGCCGAGGCGCTGCCGCGCGGACGGCACCGCACCCTGACCGGTCAGGTGCACGAGGTGGCGCCGCACGTGCTGGCGCCGGTGCTTGAGGAGTATTTCGCCGCGGCGGCGTGAGCCTGAGGGCGCGAGGTCGTAAGGACGTGAGCCGTGAGGACGCGAGCCGTGAGGACGTCAGGGCGTGGCCTCGTGAGGAGAGGACGTTGAGACCGGTGTCAGGGTCAGGGTCGGGGACGAGGGTGACGGCGGGCGGCGGTCTGCTCGCCGACCACGCCCGGTGCAGACATGGGCGGGTGGGGTTCAGCGGATCGCGTCGTGCGGCAGCACCGCGTGCACTCCCCACGTCTGGTTGGCCACCTGGGTCACCCGCAGATCGACCGTCGTACTCGCCAGAGCGAGGGCCGTCGCCCGCTTCACTCCGTACAGCGACGTCATCCACGTCAGCATCGTGTCCAGGGCCCGCGCCGACGCCTCGTTGAGGTCCGCGTCGAAGCCGAAGGTGATCCGGCCCGCCGGAGTCACCGCGTGCGGCGTCGCCAGCGGCGGGGACGGCAGGAGACCGACGGTGAGACGGGTCGTCATGCCGCATTCGATCGCCGTGCCGGAGACCTCGCCGTCGCCCTGTGCGGCGTGGCCGTCACCGATGCTGAGCAGCGCGTCCGGCACGGTGACGGGGAGGAACAGGGTGGATCCGGCGACCAGTTCGCGGCAGTCGATGTTGCCGCCGCCGAGGGTGCGGGGCGGTGTCGTGGAGTGCTCGCCCGGTTCGTCCGGGGGTGTGCCGACGACGCCGAGGAAGGGCGCGAGGGAGACCGTGTGACCGTACTGGTCGGTCCCGGTGCCCTTGTCCGCGTCGAGGTCCCACAGCAGCCACTCGCCGTCCTCGTCGGTCATGCCGAGCCGGCGGGTGAGCGGGGTGTCGGACGTCGCGGCGGCGGTGAAGCCCCAGTCGTCGGGGCGCAGGGACTCCAGCGTCACGGAGAGTGCCATGCCCGGCTCGGCGCCGCGTACGGCGATCGGGCCCACCAGGCAGTGGCCGCGCCGCTCGCCGAACATGCGGGGCACGTCCTCGTCCGCCGTACGACGCCGCTCCAGGTGGCCCGAGCAGTCGAGCGTGTGGACGGTGAGGGTGTCCCCGGGGTCGACGGTCAGCACCGGGGGCAGTTCGCGAGAGAAGACATTGCTGACCGTGCCGGGCACGGAGTCCAGGAAGTGCTCGGCCACGGTGGGCTTCCTTCGGTCGGGTCGGGACGTTCGGGCCGGTCGCCGCCCTGCGGGCGGGCCGCTCACAGCCTCCCACGACAGGCGACGGCCCGGTCCAGGGCCGCTGCGAACGGGGCCCTTCCCGTACGCAGCGCGGTACGTCAGGCGCGCCGTACGGTGAACTCGGCCCGGCGTACACGCAGCACGGTCCGGCCGCCCTCGGTCGACACACGGGCGCCCTCGCAGCGCGCCGCGCCGTCCACCGCGACCACCGACTCCGTGTCGGCCCCGCCGAGCGCGCGGAACGTCGCACGGCCGTCGGCGCCGCCGGTGAGTTCCGCCGTGGCGTACGCGACGCGCAGGCCGCCGACGTCCAGCCCGAGCGGCAGAATCGCCGCCGTACGACCGGGCAGGTGCAGCTTCTCGCCGCCGAAGAGGGGCTTGCCGTTCTCCGTGACCGTGAAGTCCTGGTCGTAGCCGGAGGAGACGTTGAAGGCGTGCAGCAGCCGTCCGCGCTCGCCGTCCGCCGTCGTCAGCAGGAAGACTCCCGGGTCGGTCGCGCTGTGCCGGAGAGCGGGGGCGGCGTCCAGTGCGCGGAACGCACGGCCCCAGAAGGTCAGGTCGCACTGGTAGTCGGTGGTGATCACGACGGCCCGCCCCCGCCCGAGGGGGATGTCGAAGCCGCAGCCCTTGCCCGTGGACAGCTCGCGCAGCACCGTCGTCCCCCGGGAGGGTTCGCACAACTGGGTACGTGACAGCCGCACTTCGGGCAGCGGCGCCGCCCAGTCGTGGGCGGTCACCGACAGCCAGAAGCGGTTCGCGTCGGTGAGTGTGTCCCCGGCCTTGAGGCCCAGCGCGTCCGCGAGCACGGTGCAGCGCTTGTCGGCCATGTCCTTGACCGGCAGCCTCCCGGACAGCAGCAGCTTCCCACCCGCCTCGACGTAGCGGACCAGTCGGCGCTGGAGTTCGGCCCCCAGGTGCTCGCCCGTGGCCAGCGCGAACACCGGTACGGCCTTCGGGTCCGGATCGCCCGCCTGAAGGTTCACGGCCCGGTAGCGGAAGCCGCCGAGCAGCATCGCGCGGGCCAGGGAGCCGCGCGGGCCCGCACCGCGTGTGTTCACCGCCTCGTCCAACACCTTTTGTACGGAGGCGAGTTCCGGCGGGTGGTACTCGGTCAGATAGTGATCGGGTACGAAACCGAGCGCCACGTCGTCGTAGGTCGTACGCATCGGCGCGAGGACCTCGGCGAGAGAGCCCATCGCGCGCACCGTCCGCCGCGTCGACGCGTAGCTGACTCCTGGCCGGCCCTCCGGATCGACCGGTGCGGCGAAGCCGTGCCGCTCGCCCGTGATGCCGATCCGGTCGTTCCCGTCACCCGTGGGCTTGTCGAGCTTGGGATTGAACCCGCCCGCGAACAGGTAGTAGTTGAGCATTTTCGCGCCCTGCGCGACACAGAGACGGGTCTTGAGATCAACGCCCGAGGGGCTGGTCTGGCTGTCCATGTTCTGCCCGTAGTCGGCGTGCCCGGCGTCGAACTCCAGCGCCGTGACCGGCTGGTCCTTGTCGTTGACCGCGTCCATGAAGGCGTTGATGAGATAGAGGTCGGTGACATTGCGCAGGGTCAGATCGCCGAGGTAGAAGTCCGCGCCGGAGATCGTTCCCTCGATCCCGGCGTAGGTCTCCATCAGTTGGCTGATGCCGATGGGGAACGGCTCGGCGCGGCTGTCGGAGGTGCCGTGGATGTTGATCACGAACGGAACGCCGGTGATCCCGTACTCCTCGGCGGCGGAGCGCAGTTCGGCCACGTACCGCGCGAAGCGGCCCCGCATGAAGCGGCCCAGGTCGTGCATCAGGGCCGCGCCGTAGGCGTCCTTCGGGTGACGTATCGCCTTGCGCCGCCCGGCCAGGTCCTCGCCCGCGAAGGGGTACCGCCCGGCGAGCCCGTCCCCGTACTCCTCGCGCAGCCAGCCGTCGAAGTCGGCCGTCAAGTGGTCGGTGAGGTCGGGCGAGTTGCTGACCCAGGCCAGCATCCCGATCTCGTTGTCGAGCTGTACGGAGACGACGGGGCCGCCGCTGCCGTGCAGCCGCTCCGCGAGCACCGGCATGACCGCCGCGTACCAGTGGCGCATCTCCTTGAGGAACGCGGGCGCCAGGTAGTCGACGGTGGGCGTGGTGGCGGGAGCGTCGTTCCAGCCGGTGGAGACGATCTCGGGGTGGTCCTCGCGCACCCGCTCGGGCACGCCCTCGCCCTTCAGCTCGGCCATGGTGAAGGGGCCGGGGCGGGCGATGAAGAGGAAGCCGTTGCGGTGGCAGAGGTCGATGAAGGCGCCGAGGTCGCGTTCGGGGCGGGTACGGCCGGTGACGTCGATCGTGCCGTCGGGCAGCTCGTGCCACATCCAAGGGATGTACGAGGCGATGGTGTTGAGCCCCGCCGCCTTGGCCCTGTCGAGCCTGGACTGCCAGTCCGCCTTCTTCAGCCGGAAGTAGTGGATCTCTCCGGCGAGTACGAGCACGGGCTTGCCGCCGACGAGGATCTGCTTGTTCCGGTACGAGACCGAGCCGGCCGGGGCGGTGTCGCCGGGCGGAGCCGGGGCGGCGGGTGCGGCCAGCGCCTCCGGCGCGGACAGGCCCGCGGTGGCGAGCGTACCGAGGGCGGCTCCGCCCAGGACGGTGCGGCGGCGGGGGGCGGGGGCATGCGTCATGGCGTCGCACTTCCTCGGGGGGAGAGCAGAGCGGGTGGGGGGCTCAAGGGAACGGGGCGGCATGTATGCGCTGCCTGTATGCGCATACATGCACCCTGGAGCAGCCCCTCACGCACCACAAGAGTGCGCCTGATTACGCTTGCGTAACGGGCGTGGACCCGGCCGGCGCCGCACCGACGCCCGCCGGGTCGGCCGGTCGGCCGGTCAGCCGGTCAGGGCTTCCGCGCGCCGTGCCGTCGTCGCGATCGTGGCCGAGCCGACCACGCGCGTGCCGTCGTACAGCACGATCGCCTGGCCCGGGGCCACGCCCCGTACGGCCTCCGCGAAGTCGACGTGCAGCGTGCCGTCGATCAGCTCGGCCGTGACGGGTGTCTCGTCGCCGTGGGCGCGCAGCTGCGCCGTGTAGGCGCCGGGGCCGACCGGGGCCGTGCCGCCGCACCAACGGGGCCTGATGGCCGTCAGGGCGGTGACGTCGAGGGCGGCCACGGGGCCGACCGTCACGGTGTTGTCGACGGGCGAGATGTCCAGCACGTAGCGCGGCTTGCCGTCGGGCGCGGGGTGGCCGATCCGCAGGCCCTTGCGCTGGCCGATGGTGAAGCCGTGCGCGCCGTCGTGGGTGCCGACCTTGGCCCCCGACTCGTCGACGATGTCGCCCTCGGCCTTGCCGAGACGGGCGGCGAGGAAGCCCTGGGTGTCGCCGTCGGCGATGAAGCAGATGTCGTGGCTGTCGGGCTTCTTCGCGACGGCCAGGTCGCGGCGCTCGGCCTCCGCGCGGATCTCGTCCTTCGTGGTGAGGGTGTCCCCGAGCGGGAACATGGCGTGGGCGAGCTGGCGCTCGTCGAGCACCCCGAGGACGTACGACTGGTCCTTGGCCATGTCGCTCGCGCGGTGCAGCTCGCGGGTCCCGTCGGGGCCGGTGACGACCGTCGCGTAGTGACCGGTGCAGACGGCGTCGAAGCCCAGCGCGATCGCCTTGTCGAGCAGCGCCGCGAACTTGATCTTCTCGTTGCAGCGCAGACAGGGGTTCGGGGTGCGCCCGGCCTCGTACTCGGCGATGAAGTCCTCGACGACATCCTCACGGAAGCGCTCGGCGAGGTCCCATACGTAGAAGGGGATGCCGATCACGTCGGCGGCCCGCCGCGCGTCGCGCGAGTCCTCGATGGTGCAACAGCCCCGCGCACCCGTACGGAACGACTGCGGATTCGCGGAAAGCGCGAGGTGGACGCCGGTGACGTCGTGACCGGCTTCGGCGGCGCGGGCGGCGGCGACGGCGGAGTCCACGCCGCCGGACATGGCGGCGAGCACACGGAGGGGGCGCTGGGGTGTCTGAGTCATAGCAACACAAGCGTAAGGGTGCGCGGGAACCAGAGTCGCGCGAGTATCCGTTGACAGTCCATGGGCAAGAGAAGGCGGGGCGCCGAGAGTGGTGGCGTGGCCGGTGATACGAGCGGTGCGGGTGGCGTGGGCGGCGTGGGCGGGACGCCCGTCGGTGACGGGTCGAAGATCAGGCGGCGCGCCTTTCTGATCGGCGGCGCCGCCGCGGTGGTGGGCGGCGGGACGGTCGCGGTCCTGGCGGGCCAGGACCAGGCGACGCGGCTCTGGTACCGCGTACCGGGGGTGGAGAAGGCGCGCACGCCGGGTGAGCTGGATCACGTGGGCGCCGAGTGGGTCGCCGCGTCGTCGGCGAACTGGCGCCGGGCGGACCGGCCGGCGGACTTCACCGTGGACCGGGTGATCATCCATGTCGTGCAGGGCAGCTACCGGACGGCCCTGAAGGTCTTCAAGGACCCGGCGCACCAGGCGGCCACGCACTACGTGGTGCGCAAGGACGGGCACGTCGCGCAGATGATCCGTGAGCTGGACGTGGCGTACCAGGCGGGGAATCGCTCGTACAACGAACGCGGCATCGGCATCGAGCACGAGGGGTTCGTGGACCGGCCGCAGGACTTCACGGACGAGATGTACGAGTCGTCGGCGCGGCTGACGGCGGGGATCTGTCAGCGGTACGGGATACCGGTCGACCGGAAGCACATCATCGGTCACGTGGAGGTACCGGGGACGGACCACACGGACCCGGGGCCGCACTGGGACTGGGACCGGTACATGAAGCTGGTGCGGGGCGCGGGGGGCGCGGGGTAGGGGGGTTTCGTTTGCCGGGTCCGCCCGGTGGTCGGGTTGTCCTCAAGCGCCGGACGGGCTGGGTGGTTGCGGTGGTCGGCTGACCGTCGGGGCGCGGGCCCTCCGGAGGGATATGTCCGGACGGCGTGACTTACGCCGCGTGCAACGCTCGTTGGACCCGACGCGGCCTCCTTGTCCACGCGACACAAGTCAGCCTGAGTGTCCGAACACACCCCTCCTACGACCCCGCCCCCCTCACGCCGCCACACGGCACTGTTCACACCCCCCGGGCCGGTGACCGGCCCAGGGCCGTACCGCAGGGCACCCCACACCCACCCCCGGTCTGCGGGTTGGAAGGGGGACGCGCAGGGGTCGTGGTCGGACACTCAGGCTGACTTGTGCCGCGTGGAAAGCCTGGTTCCCCCGGGTCCAACGAACCCTGCACGCGGCGTAAGTCACGCCGTCCGGCCATGACCCCGGAGCGGCACCCGGCCACCACCGCAACCAAACCCAGCCCGTCCGGCGCTTGAGGACGAAACCGGCCGCCGGCTCGCAGGGACGGACCCCGCAACCGCTCAGCTCAGCCCCGCCGCCCGCGCCCGCGCCACCGCTGGGCCGATCGCTGAGGCCACCGCCTTGACGTCCGCCTCTGTAGAGGTGTGGCCGAGGGAGAACCGGAGCGTGCCCCGCGCCAGTTCGGGGTCGGTGCCCGTCGCCAGCAGGACGTGGCTGGGCTGCGCCACCCCCGCCGTGCAGGCCGACCCCGTCGAGCACTCGATCCCCTGCGCGTCCAGCAGCAGGAGCAGCGAGTCGCCCTCGCAGCCGGGGAAGCTGAAGTGGGCGTTGGCGGGGAGGCGGTCGACGGGGTCGCCGCCGAGGACCGCGTCCGGCACGGCCTTCCGTACGGAGGCGATCAACTCGTCGCGCAGGGCGCCGATGTCGCGTGTGAACTCGCCGCGCCGTTCGGCGGCGAGCCGCCCCGCGACGGCGAACGCGGCGATGGCGGGCACGTCGAGGGTGCCCGAGCGCACGTGGCGTTCCTGGCCGCCGCCGTGCAGGACGGGGACGGGGGTGTACTCACGGCCCAGGAGCAGCGCGCCCACCCCGTAGGGGCCGCCGATCTTGTGCCCGGTGACGGTCATCGCGGCGAGTCCGGACGCGGCGAAGTCGACCTCGGTCTGGCCGAACGCCTGTACGGCGTCCGAGTGCAGCGGAATGCCGAACTCGGCGGCGACCTCGGCCAGTTCGCGTACGGGGAGGATCGTGCCGATCTCGTTGTTCGCCCACATGACGGTGGCCAGCGCGACGTCGTCGGGGTTGCGTTCGACGGCCTCGCGCAGCGCTTCCGGCGAGACCCTGCCGTAGCCGTCGACGGGCAGGTACTCGACGTTCGCGCCCTCGTGCTCGCCGAGCCAGTCGACGGCGTCCAGGACGGCGTGGTGCTCCACGGGGCTGGCGAGCACGCGTGTCCTGGCCGGGTCGGCGTCGCGGCGGGACCAGTAGAGGCCCTTCACCGCGAGGTTGTCGGCCTCGGTGCCGCCGGAGGTGAAGACGACCTCGCTGGGCCGGGCGCCGAGGGATTCGGCGAGTTCCTCGCGCGCCTCCTCGACGGTACGCCGGGCCCGCCGCCCGGCGGCGTGCAACGAGGACGCGTTGCCGACGTCGGCGAACCGAGCGGTCATCGCCTCGATGGCCTCGGGAAGCATCGGGGTGGTCGCGGCGTGGTCGAGATAGGCCATGGTGTGCACGATTCTACGAGCCGCGCCGGGCGCGGATCGCCGTGGGCGGGGCGTGAGCGGGAAGCCGGGCGGGGCGCGGGCCGGAGAGCGGTCGTCCGGACGGCGCTCGGGCACCCTCCGGGGCCGGTGGCGCGGGCCCCACCGCAGGGATGATGGGCGGTATGACCGGTCACAGCAGAAGAGCCGAGATGTTCGTCACCGCCGGGCCCGACCGCCGGCTCGACGCCGCGACCACCGGCGACGAGCGCGCGATGCTCGCCGGTTTCCTGGCGGCCCAGCGGGCCACACTGGAGTTGAAGTGCGCCGGTCTCGGTCTGCTGCTGTCGCGGCGGGCCGTACAGCCCTCCACGCTCTCGCTGCTCGGTCTCGTACGTCATCTGGCCGATGTGGAGCGCCGCTGGTTCCGGTGTGTCCTGGCCGGGCAGGACGCGCCGCCCCGGTTCTCGTCCCCGGCGCGCCCGGACGGCGACTTCGACGGCGCCGTCCCTGATCGGGACGTGGTCGCCGCCGCGTGGGCGGCCTGGGGCGAGGAGGTGGCCTTCGCCGACCGGTTCGTGGCGGCGGCGCCCCATCTCGACGTCGTGGGTGAGGACGGGTGGCGCGGGACGGTGTCGCTGCGCTGGGTGCTGATCCATCTGGTCGAGGAGTACGCCCGGCACAACGGCCACGCCGACCTGCTCCGTGAGCGGATAGACGGCGCGCGGGGGCTGTGACAGGGCCCGCCCCGCGCGCCCGGAAATGTCGGGCCCGGGAATTGTCAGACCTGGGACCTAGGGCCTGTCTTCAAAGTAGCGCCGTCCGCCCGTAGGGCGGGCCCTGCGCCCGCCGCGGAGCGGCTGATGTCTCGTCGGTGCGGTGCGTCGCAAGGCGGAGGATCGGCGTTGTGGATGGCCCGGCCGTACTCGGTCGACTCCGACAACGCAGGGGGCACCTCCCGTGGCCCCCTAGGGAGTGTCTTTCCGATCATCGGATCGTTGGTTCGGTCGTGAGGGATGGGGAGATTTCTGACGCGGCTTGGGTGGTGATCGAGCCGTTGC
>NZ_JBHUZM010000134.1:0-20732 GCF_042667665.1 Streptomyces sp. NPDC057307
CCCCAAGTCCTGTTCGGGACTTGGGGCGACGGGCGTTCGCCGTACGGAGGTCCGGCAGGTCAGACGAGCGAGTCGCTGGTACGACGACGACGGGCGATGAAGAACGTACCGCCGACCGCGGCCGTGGCGACCAGACCGGCGCCGACCCCCATCTCGGTCGAGCTGGGGCCGATGGAGCCACCGAGGCCACCCTCCGAGCCCTGGCCGGCCAGCACGCGGAAGCGGTGCGTCGCGATGCGGCTGTTGTCGCTGCACTTGACGGACAGGTTGTAGTCGCCCGGAGTGGCGTGGTTGTGGATACGGGCCCTGGCCTCCGAGTGGCCCGAGGCGTTCACCGAGAGCTGCGCCTTGGGGAAGGCGTTGGACGTGACAGTACCGCCGTGGCCACAGCCCTGGGCGGTGATGTGCAACGTACCGCCCTGGTGGACGGAGAAGGGGTTGACGGTGATGTCCCTCGGACCGTTGGTGGCCCCGGCCAGCGGGGCGGAGAGCGCCACGGCGGCGCAGGCCGCGGCAGTCACCGTGAGAGCGCGTGAAGCACGCATCGTTGAGCCTCCAGCGGAAGACGCCCCAAAGCGGTGCTCCGGGAAATTCGACGAGTACGCCCTCCATGACGAACCATCACCGGACGGAACATTCGACGCATTTCGGCACTGGTCCACCCCGGTGAGGCGACACGCCGACGGAACGCGCCCGGATCTGACGGACCCGCAGGTCACAGACCGTCAGAACTTTTATACGACGACTACTCGAATGGGGCAGTTGGTCCGGCGCGGACGGCCGCACCACCCATTCGCCCTCCAGTTCTCGCCGACCCGGACCACCGCGCTTAGCGTGCGTACCAGGTGCCCACGAAGGGAGAACCATGGGCCTGGACCACGGCGGCTCGGAGTCGAGGAGACGCTCGCCCTGGGGCGTTCTGGCTCTTGTCATGCTCTCTGGTCTCGCACTGATGCGGAACGGGGCGGACGTGTCCCTCGGACCGCCCCAGCCGGCCTCGGCGGCGGCGCTGGACACCCGGCGGGAGGCGGTGACCGAGCCCGCGAGCGTGCCCATCGTCAAGCCGCTGCCGTACGCGCCCATGTCCCGCGTGACGATCCCGGCGATCAAGGTCGACGCGCCCGTGATGGACGTGGGGCTCGACCCGGAGGGCTGGATCGCCGCCCCGCCTCCCCAGGACGCCAACATGGCGGGCTGGTACCAGAACGGCGTCGCCCCCGGCCAGCGCGGCACCGCGGTCGTCGTGGGCCATGTCGACAACCAGGCGGGCCCCGCGGTCTTCTACGGCCTCGGCTCGCTGAGCAAGGGCGAGCACGTCGAGGTGACCCGCTTCGACGAGCGGGTGGCGGTGTTCGAGATCTACGGCGTGGAGGTCTTCTCGAAGAACGACTTCCCGGGGGCGCGGGTGTACGGCGACACCGGCCACGCCGAACTGCGCGTGATCACCTGTGGCGGGGGCTACTCGAAGGCCGGCGGCTACGACGGCAACGTCGTGGTCTTCGCCCGGCTCGTGGAGACCCGCTGACGGTCGGTCGATCCCCGTACGGGGGTGGGTGGGACGAAGCGCGCGCCGCCCCACCCACCACGGCCGTCAGGGCCGTCAGGGCCTCGGGACGGTGATGCCGTAGCCCTTGTTCAGCAGCTCGGGCAGATAGTCCCGGAGCGCGGCCACACTCTGCGAGCGGTCGCCGCCCGCGTCGTGCGACAGCACCACGACCCCCGGAGCCGCCCCGTCGAGCACCGTGCGGACGATCTTCCCGGTGCCGGGTGACTTCCAGTCGAGGGTGTCGACGGTCCAGGCGAGCGGCTCCATGCCGAGGTCCGCGCCGATCTCGAAGGTGTGCCGGTTCCACGAGCCGTACGGGGCACGGAACCAGACCGGCGGACGGCCCAGCGTCCGCTCGATCACCTCGCTCGTACGCTCCATCTCCGCACGGATCTTGGCCGGCCCCAGCTTCGGCAACTCCGGGTGCGACCAGGTGTGGTTGCCCACGATGTGCCCGTCGTCGGCCATCTCGCGCAGCAGGTCGCGCTGACCGGTGGCCATCTCGCCGCAGACGAAGAACATCGCCCGTACATCGTGCGCGCGCAGCGTCTTGAGGATGCCGGGGGTGTAGTGCGGATCGGGCCCGTCGTCGAAGGTGAGCACCATGGAGTGGCCCAGGTCCGGCATCTCCAGGAAGGGTTCCTTGCGTACGGGAAGCCTGGCGGGCCGTTGGTCGGGCGGCTGCTGGAACTCCGTCATGGGGCTCAGCCTGTAGGCCGACGGCCGGCGGGGCAAGGCCGCCTGCGGTCCGGCCGCCGGGGAGCTCCCCGACGGGCTCCCGGCAGCAGGGCGGCCCGGTGTCTGGGCGTCGCCCGCGGTCAGCAACCGGGTCAGCCCGACAGCCCCGAGGACGGCGGCGATACGGAGCGCGGCCCGGCGCCCCGGAATCATCTGGTCCTTTTTGATGGCTTCCATGGCCAATGGCTCGCACGGCCGGTGCGTCCTGTCCCTCACCGACACCGGGGAGGACGGGGAAAGCACCCGATGGGATGAGCCGATGAGCTTCGGCGGCGCCGGCCAGGCGGGAGCCGATGCCCATACACCGCACCACCGGCCCTGTCCGACAAATCACGCCCGGCCAAAACCCTGCGAAACCACCGCCGGGCGGACCCCCGGAGGGGCGCCGTCCGGGAGCAGATAGCCTCGCTGCCGTGACGGATCAGCAGCCCTCCCCCTTCGAACGCGGAACCGACGGCCCCAAGGTGATCGTCACCGGGGTGGACGGCTCCGAGTCGTCCCTCCGCGCGGCGGCGTACGCCGGTGGTCTCGCCCGACGGCAGAATGCCCTGCTCGCCATCGTCTACGTCCAGCCACTGATGTCGTCGGGGGCCGCGCTCGGTGCCCCGGTCGCCGACACGACCGGGGAGATCGCCGAGGGTCTGGCGGAGCAGATCCGCACGAGCGCGGAGCAGGTCAGAGGTATCTGGGACGTCCGCTGGGAGTTCCACACCCTGCGCGGCGACCCCTACAACGGGCTGGTCACGGCGGCCGACGACCTCAAGGCGGACGCCGTGGTGGTGGGCGCGTCGGAGTCGGCGGGGCACCGGTTCATCGGCTCCGTGGCGGTCCGGCTGGTCAAGGCGGGCCGCTGGCCGGTGACGGTCGTCCCGTAGAACGCCGCGCCCCAGGGCCTGTCCAGCGAAGTAGCGCCGTCCGCCCGCAGGGCGGGGCCACGCCCCCCGCGGAGCGGCTGATGCCTCATTGGCGCGGTGCATCGCAAAGGACACCATCCCCCAGGGCTCAACGGCCCATCATGAGGCCGTCCTTGGCGGCGCCGCGACCGAGGACCGCCGCCTCGATCGCGGACCTCGTGGCCCGGTAGTCGTCCCTCGACGGGGCGTCGTCCAGCGCCTGCGACAGATTGACCACCCGTCCGACACTGTTGTCCATGGTCTGCGGGATGAACTCCGCCTTCGTCACGGCCCAGCGCTCCCCCTTGACCGTGGGCGGCGCGAAGGTGAACCGGCCGATCGAGCCCTGTGTGCCGCGCGGGTCGAACTCCCCGGCGTTGTTGATCATGTCGCCGGCGATCTGGTCCCCCATGCCGTAGACGATCCAGGTGCCGTTGACCTTCTCGTACGCCTGCGGGGCATGGACGTGCGTGCCGATGATCAGGTCGATGTCCGGGCGGCCCCCCGTCGTGGAGGCGGTGAGCCGTTCGCCGAGTTCGAGCTGCTTCTCGTCGGGCGCCGTCTGCCACTCCGTACCCCAGTGCATGCTCACCACGACGACGTCGGCGCCCGCCGCGCGGGCGGCCCGCGAGTCGGCGACGATCCTCTCCTCGTCGATCAGGTCGACGACCCAGGGCTGTCCGTCGGGCAGCGGGTTGCCGTTGGTGTCGTACGTGTACGCGAGCTGGGCGACCTTCGCGCCGCCGGCGTCGAGCAGCGCGGGCCGGGTGTCCTCCTCGGCCGAGCGCGCCGAACCGGCGTGCTTGACCCCGGCCTTGTCGAGCGCGCCGAGCGTGCGCCTGACGCCCTCGGCGCCGGCGTCCAGGGTGTGGTTGGACGCGGTGGAGCAGGAGTCGTAGCCGGTCGCCCTGAGCGCGGTGGCGATCTCGGGCGGTGACTTGAACGACGGGTAGCCGGTGAAGGGCCCGCCCTCGGGGCCGTACACCGTCTCCATGTGACAGATCGCCACATCGGCGGCCGAGACGACGGGCTTCACCCCGGCGAGCATCGGTACGAAGTCGTGGCCCGCGCCGCCCGCGTCCGCGTTGGCGCGGCTGATGACGGAGTC
Organism: Streptomyces sp. NPDC057307; assembly: GCF_042667665.1. Classification (NCBI taxonomy): domain Bacteria; kingdom Bacillati; phylum Actinomycetota; class Actinomycetes; order Kitasatosporales; family Streptomycetaceae; genus Streptomyces; species Streptomyces sp. NPDC057307. Next base: position 4,286 of record NZ_JBHUZM010000134.1, read on the forward strand.
GTGCGGCAGGACGTCCCCGGAGGCGACGAGCGTGAACGCACGCTGCCCCGCCGCCCCTCCCGCGGCCGAAGGGCCGGGCCCGGCGCCGCTCCCGACGGGCCGGTCGAGGAGCGAGTCCGCCGCGCCGGGGCCGGCGCATCCCGCGGCCGTGCCGAGCAGCAGGGCCGCGGCGGCCAGCGCTCCGTGTCGCATGCGCGTCGTCATCGGTCAGGCTCCTTCATGGACGAGGAAGGCGACCAAACGGTCAACGCATGCATTCTTCATATTAATGTGATTAATGCTGCGAACGAGGCGAAGTACCTGAAATGGACGAAAGGGATCGGCCGAACCGTTCACCGCACCACTCGCCGCGCGGAGCGACCGCTCGTCGCAGACCCTTGTGAGCCGTCTGTCCCCGGACACACCGGATGCGTTCCGATACGCCAACGGCAGCGACGCCGACGCCAGCGACCTCCGCGAGAAGGGACGTTCACGATGACCACCGCCACGGCCACGGCGACGACCGACGAGCGGGCGCTGACGGAGTTGCAGCGCGACCACGGCCCCGCGCTGCTCCACTTCCTGCTCGGTCTGACCTACGGCGACCGGCAGCGCGCCGAGGACCTGCTCCAGGAGACGCTGGTCCGCGCCTGGCAGCACCCGGAGGCGTTCGAGGGCCCCTACGAGTCCATGCGGCCCTGGCTCTTCACGGTGGGCCGCCGGCTGGCGATCGACGCCCGCCGCTCACGGCTCGCCCGCCCCGCCGAGGTCAGCGACGGCGTCCTCGAAGCCACCCCGGAACCCGGCGATCCCACGGAACGCTCCGTCGCCGCGCTCGACGTGCGCGAGGCGGTGAAGGCGCTGAGCCCGGAGCACCGCGCCGTACTCGGGCAGATCTACTTCAAGGGGCTGAGCGTGGTCGAGGCCGCGCAGGTGCTCGGCATTCCGGCCGGCACCGTCAAGTCCCGCTCCTACTACGCGCTGCGCGCCCTCGGCCGCTCGCTGCCCGGCTACCACAGGTCCTCCTCGTCGAAGAGTGCGAGGAGCGCCGCGCCATCGGCCACCTCCGCATAGGCGGCGGCGCAGCTCGCGCAGCCGTCCAGGTGCCCGGCGATCAGCCGGTCCTCCTCGCGTGTGAGAGCTCCCAGCGCGTACGCACCGAGCTGCGACCGCACATGCCGGTCACCGTCGGCCTCACCCGTCACAATCGCCTCCGGTCCGCTGTCCGATCCTGCTCTTCTGGCCACGCTGGGCACCGGCCGCCGGTTCAATGCTCGGTGAAGCAGCGTCCCCGGAGAGGAAGGAAGGCGGAAAACGATGCGTCCGGAACGTCATGACGAAGGCGGTGGTGGCGGCCTGCTCGTCCCCATGGCATGGATGTACGCGGAGTACATCGCCGACGAACTACTGCGCACCGGCGATCTGATGCCGCCCACCACACTTGAGTACCGGGCAGGTCGCGACGCCCTCGCCCTGACCATCTTCCTGTCCGACGGGCCGGTCGGCGGACCCGGCGGCGTGGCGCGGATGGCCGAGTGGCGGACGCTGACCGCGTACGGCACCGGTTGGCGTGAATGGGTCTGTCACCAGCTCGACCTGCTGGAGACCCGCGCGTGCCAGGCGGAACGGTCCGGCACCGCCCGCCCCGATCCGGATCTGGAACTGGCCCTGGCCGCCTGGCGGTGGCTGGAGGAGACCGAACTGCTGGCCCCGGACCTCGACGCGGTGGGCGCGCCGGGCGGCGATCCCCGCACGGGCGACGGCGGGGACGGCGAGCAGCACGAGGAGGAGGGGCCGCAGGTGTGGACCCCGGCGTGGCAGCTCGGGCTGCCGCTGGGGCATCTCGCGATCCATCTGTTCTGAACGTCAGGCGCGACTACCCGCCGCACTCGCTGTGGGCGCTGTACTCGCTGTGCGCGCTGCCGCGGACATCACGTGCCGTGCACGCCCGCGCGGTACTTGGGGATCCGTACGGTGATCCGCATCCCCGCCCCCACCCCCGTCTCGATGACGAGCCCGTAGTCGTCCCCGTACACCTGGCGCAGCCGCTCGTCCACGTTGAGCAGTCCGATGCCCGTGGACAGACCGCCCTCGCCGCGCAGGATCTGGCGCAGCCGCTCCGGGTCCATCCCCACCCCGTCGTCCTCGATCACGACCTCCGCCTCCGAGCCGGCGTCGAGGGCGCTGATGGTGATGTGACTCATCGTGATCTTGCCTTCGAGGCCGTGCTTGACCGCGTTCTCGACGAGCGGCTGAAGACAGAGGAACGGCATCGCGACCGGCAGCACCTCGGGCGCGACCTGGAGCGTGACCGACAGCCGATCGCCGAAGCGGGCCCGGACGAGTGCCAAGTACTGGTCGATGGAGTGCAGTTCGTCGGCGAGGGTGGTGAAGTCGCCGTGCCTGCGGAACGAGTAGCGGGTGAAGTCGGCGAATTCCAGGAGCAGTTCGCGGGCGCGCTCGGGATCGGTGCGGACGAACGAGGCGATGGCGGCCAGCGAGTTGAAGATGAAGTGCGGCGAGATCTGGGCGCGCAGCGCTCTGATCTCCGCCTCGATCAACTGCGTTCGGGAGCGGTCGAGTTCGGCGAGTTCGAGCTGTACGGAGACCCAGCGCGCGACCTCTCCGGCGGCCCGGGCGAGGACCGCGGACTCCCGTGGCGCGTACGCGACGAGCGTGCCGAGCACCCGGTGGTCGACGGTCAGCGGCACGGCGACGCCCCAGCGCAGCGGGCAGTCGAGATCGCCGCACCCGCTGGCGAAGGCCGTGTCGCGCCCGCTGGCGAGCAGGGCCTGCACATGGTCCATCACATGCTTGCCGTGGTGGTCACCGAGACCGTCCCAGGCGAGCACCCGGTCCCGGTCGGTGAGGCAGAGCGCGTCCGTGCCGAGCAGCGAGCGCAGCCGGCGGGCGGCCTTGCCCGCGCTCTCCTCGGTGAGGCCGGCGCGCAGGGGCGGCGCGGCGAGCGACGCGGTGTGCAGGGTCTCGAAGGTGGCGTGTTCGACCGGCGTACCGACGTCGCTGGTGCGGTCCGGGCGTCCGCGCCCGCCGCGGCGGCCGAGCAGGAAGCCCCCGGCGAGCAGCAGCGCGCCGAGCACGATCAGGACCACGAGGGCGGCGCCGCTCATCGGGGGCCTCCCCTGGCGCGGGGCATGAGGGCCTCCGGGAGATGGAAACGGGTCATGGCCGCCTTGGTCCCCGGCGGTATCCGCGACTGGGTGGCCAGCGACACCAGGATCATCGCGAGGAATCCGACGGGCACCGACCAGACGGCGGGCCAGGCGAGCAGGGCGTTCGGCCAGCCCGACCGTACGGCTCCGCTGACCGTGATCCCGATGGCCACCAGCGCCGAGCCGCCGCCGAGGAGCAGCCCGGCGATCGCGCCGGGCGGGGTGAGCCGCCGCCACCAGATGCCGAGCACCAGCAGCGGGCAGAACGACGAGGCGGAGACGGCGAAGGCCATCGCGACGGCGTCGGCCACCGGCAGGCCGCTCACCACCAGCGAGCCGCCGAGCGGTACGAGGATCGCGAGCAGGGTGGCCAGCCGGAAGTGCCGTACGCCGCGCGAGGGCAGCACGTCCTGGGTGAGCACCCCGGCGACGGCCATGGTCAGACCGGAGGCCGTGGAGAGGAACGCGGCGAAGGCGCCGCCCGCGACGAGGGCCCCGAGCAGATCGCCGGCCGTGCCCCCGATGACGAGATCGGGCAGCAGCAGCACGGCGGCGTCGGCGTCCGTACCGAGGGCGGGCGCGGGGGCGTACAGGCGGCCGAGCGCGCCGTACACCGGGGGCAGCAGATAGAAGCCGCCGATCAGGGCGAGGACGCCGACGGTGGTGCGGCGGGCCGCCCGGCCGTTGGGGCTGGTGTAGAAGCGGACCACGACGTGCGGCAGTCCCATGGTGCCGAGGAAGGTGGCGACGATCAGTCCGTACGTCGCGTACAGCGGGTGGTCCGCGCGGCTCGACATCTCGGTGAGGTCGAAGTCGATCGGGGGCCGGCCGTCGCCCTGCCAGGCCAGCAGCAGGAAGATCGCCGGGACGAGCAGGGCGGTGAGCTTGAGCCAGTACTGGAATGCCTGGACGAAGGTGATGCTGCGCATGCCGCCCGCCGCGACGGCCACCACCACGACGACGGCGACGAGGACGGCACCGAACCAGTTGGGCGCGCCGGTCAGGATCTCCAGGGTCAGGCCCGCCCCTTGGAGCTGCGGCACGAGATAGAGCCAGCCGGCGCCGACGACCAGCGCGCTGACCACGCGCCGCGCGGGGCGCGACTCCAGGCGGCCCTCGGCGAAGTCGGGAAGGGTGTACGCGCCGGAGCGGCGCAGCGGGGCGGCGACGAAGATCAGCAGGACCAGATAGCCGGCGGTGTAGCCGACCGGGTACCAGAGCATGTCCGGGCCGTGCAGCAGGAGCAGTCCCGCGATGCCGAGGAAGGAGGCCGCGGAGAGGTATTCGCCGCTGATCGCGGCGGCGTTGAGGCCGGGGCGCACCGTGCGGGAGGCCACGTAGAAGTCGGAGGTGGTGCGGGATATGCGCAGGCCGAAGCCGCCGACGAGGACGGTGGCGACCACGACGACGGCGACGGCCGTCACCGTGTAGGTCTGGCTCACGGCAGCGGCCGGCCCTTCACCAGCCGGGCGAAGTCCCGCTCGTTGCGCTCCGCGCGCCGCACGTACCACCAGGCCAGCAGGGTCAGCAGCGGATAGGCGGCGACGCCGAGCACCACCCAGACGACGGTGGTGTCGCGCAGCGCCGCGAAGGCGAGCGGGAGTGTGCCGACGACCGTGGCGAGCAACGCGAACGCGGTGAGCCCGGCGCGGAGTTGGCTGCGCATGAGGGAGCGGACGTAGGCGTCGCCGAGCGCGGTCTGCTCGTCGATCTCGGCCTGGGCGCGGTAGCGGGGCAGGGGACGTACGCGGCGGGGCTCGCCGGTGACGACCTCGCGCTTGGGGGTGGAGTCGGCGGTCATGCTCTCTCCTCCCCCTCCCCCCTCGTGCCTCAGGCGTCGTCGCGGTGCCAGGGCCGGAGTGTAAGCGGACCGTCAAGGCGGAGGGAAGCCCCGACGCCCGCCGTACGCATCTGCGAAGGGCCAGGTCAGCGGCCGGGCAGCCGCATCAGCAGATCGCGTACGGCTCTGGCGTGCCGCCTGCTGACGGCCAGTTCCGCGCCGCCGACGCGCACACTCATGGCGCCCGCGTCGAGGCGCAGTTCGTCGATACGGGCCAGCGCCACGAGATGGCGGCGGTGGATGCGTACGAAACCGCGGGAGCGCCAGCGCTCCTCCAGGGTGGTGAGCGGAATACGGACCAGATGGCTGCCGGTGTCGGTGTGGAGTCTGGCGTAGTCGCCCTGGGCCTCGGCGTAGACGATGTCGGCGACGGGGACGAAGCGGGTCACGCCGCCGAGTTCGACGGGGATCTGGTCGGTGGAGGTGTCCACGACGGGGCCGCGCTCCCCCACCAGTTCGGCGACGCGCCGGACGGCCTCGGCCAGCCGCTCCCGGCGGACGGGCTTGAGCACGTAGTCGACGGCCTTGAGGTCGAACGCCTGGACGGCGAAGCCCTCGTGGGCGGTGACGAAGACGATCAGCGGGGGTTCGGCGAAACCGGCCAGGAGCTTGGCGACGTCCAGCCCTGTCAGCCCCGCCATGTGGATGTCGAGGAAGACGACGTCGACGGCGGCGGGGTCGTCGGGGCCGGCGTCGAGGGCGGCCCCGATACGGCGCAGCGCCTCGGTCGCGCTCGTGGCGCCCTCGGCGCCCCGGATCCGCGGGTCGGCGCGCAGGAGGTACAGCAGTTCTTCGAGGGCGGGCTCTTCGTCGTCCACGGCCAGTACACGCAGCATGACGCGGAAGTTTAGGTGCTGTGGAGCGTGGTGGGCCCGGGTCGGTGGGTGGAGAAGGTCGAAGAAGGGGCGGAGAAGGCTGTCGGCTTGAGTGATTTGCCGTCGCGCTCCGTATCAGGAGGCATGCGGACACCGGAGATCCATCGCGACGTCGGCGCCTACGCACTGGGCGTGCTCGACGCGGCCGATGCCTTCCGCTTCGAGGACCATCTCATGGACTGCCCGCACTGCACACTGCTGTTGGGCGATTTCGACGGGGTGCGCGGTCAGCTCGACGAGTTCACGCGGGGGACTCCCGCGCGGGTGGCTCCCTTCGTGTCGGCGGGGCCGGAGCTGCTGCACCGGATGATCGAGGGGACGGCCGCCCGGCGGCGGGTGAGCCGCAGACGGCGCCTGGCCCTGGTCGCGGCGGCGGTGGTGATCGCGGTGGGCGGCCCGTTCGCGATCGTGGACGCGCAACGCGGCGGCTCCCCGACGGTGGCGACCGCGGAGCGGTGGACGGCGACGGACCGCAGGACCGGGACGGCGGCCGTCGTGACGGCGGCGGAGAAGGGCTGGGGCACCGATGTGGCGCTGGAGCTGTCGAGGTCGGCGGCGGCCGGGGTGTGCGCGCTGGTCGCCGTGGGCCGTGACGGGTCGGAGGAGACGGTGATGACGTGGTCGGCCCGTGGCGACGCGGACGGTCCGCTGGTCACCTGGGGTGGCGCCGCGCTGCGGCCGTACCAGATCGACCGGTTCGAGGTGCGGACGGCGGACGGGCAGCGGCTGATGACGGTACGGGGCGGCTGACGCGGCCGGGACGGTGGCGGGCTACTTGAGGAACCGGGACGTCCTGCGGTCGGCGAGCGGCTTGCCGCCCGTCTGGCAGGTCGGGCAGTACTGGAGCGACGAGTCGGCGAAGGCGACCGATCTGATGGTGTCGCCGCAGACCGGACACGTCTCGCCCGCCCGGCCGTGCACCCGCAGGCCGCTCTTCTTCTCGGCCTTGAGCCGCCCCGCGGCGACGCCGCGCGACCGCTCGATCGCCGAGTTCAGCGTCGTACGCATCGCGTCGTACAGGACGGTGATCTCGTCGTCGGTCAGATTGTGGACCGGCTTGAAGGGCGACATCTTCGCCGCGTGCAGGATCTCGTCGCTGTACGCGTTGCCGATGCCCGCGATCAGCCGCTGGTCGCGCAGGGCGCCCTTGAGCTGCCGCCGCTCCCCCGCGAGCAGCGCGGCGAGCGCGTCCCGGTCGAAGGCGTCGTCGAGCGGGTCGGGGCCGAGGCTCGCGATGGCGGGCACCTCGAAGGGGTCCCGTACGAGATGCACGGCGAGCCGCTTGGTGGTGCCGGCCTCGGTCAGGTCGAAGCCGTCGCCCTCGGCCAGTACGGTGCGCAGCGCCAGGGGCCCCTTCCCCGGGCGCGGCGGCACCGCGGGGAACTCGTCCTTCCAGCGCAGCCAGCCGGCGCGGGCCAGATGGATCGCGAGATGCAGTCCGGAGTCGCCCGCCACGATGTCGAGCCACTTGCCGTGCCGCTCGATCGCGCTGACGGTGGCGCCCTCCACGGCGGTGAGCGGCGGGTCGTACGTCTTGAGGACGTTGATCGTCAGGGGCAGGACGCGGACGATCTCCTTGCCGACCAGATGGCCGTCGAGGAACTCACGCAGCGCTTCGACTTCGGGGACTTCCGGCATGCCTCCAGGGTGCCGCAGCGCCGGACCGAACGCCCGGCGGGCGCCGGGCACGCCCTGAGTGGTGGCTCACAGGCCGTAGACCGCCGTGGCCGTCGCGCCGAAGACCGCCCGTCGCTCGTTCTCGCTCAGGTCGGCGGTCAGCGTGCGGGTGACGTCCACGACCTCGGTGTACGAGGCGGCCAGCCGGCACACCGGCCAGTCCGAGCCGAACATCAGGCGTGCGGAGCCGAACGCGTCGAGGACGGTCTCGGTGTACGGGCGCAGTGTGTCCGCCGTCCAGGAGTCCCACTCGGCCTCGGTGACCATCCCGGAGAGCTTGCAGACGGCGTTCGGCCGGGCCGCCAGCGCCCGGATGTGGCCCGCCCAGGGGTCGAGGCCGCCGGAGGCGATGGGCGGCTTGCCGAGGTGGTCGAGTACGAAGGTCAGCTGCGGCAGCAGTGCGGCGACGGCGGTCGCGGCGGGGAGCTGGTGGGGCAGGACGACCAGGTCGTACGCGAGCCCGGCGGCGGCCACGGCGGCCAGCCCGTCCTGCACGTCGGGGCGCAGCAGCCACTCGGGGTCGGGCTCGCCCTGGACCTGGTGCCGGATGCCCACGAGCTTGTCGCCGCCGGGCAGTTCGCGCAGCGCGGCGAGCGTGTCGGCGATGTCGGGGGCGGTGAGGTCGGTCCAGCCGACGACACCGGCGATCAGCTCGTTCGTGTCGGCGAGGGCGAGGAACTCGGGGGTCTCCTCGGGGACCGTGACGGTCTGGACGAGGACGGTGGCGCCGACACCGGCCGCGCGGGCCTCGGGCGCGAGGTCGGCGACGCCGAAGTTCCGCCGGATGGGTGCCATGGTGGGCCCGGTGATCCAGTCCTGGTCACGTACGGACAGGTCCCACACATGGTGGTGGGCGTCCACGACAGGTGCCGTCGCGGTCGGCTGCCGGGGCGGCGCCGCGCTCATCGGGCCTCGCCCTCCAGCAGACCCTCGGCGCGCAGGTCGTCCCAGAGCGCGTCGGGGACGGTGCGGCCGTACATGTCCGCCGCGTCCTCGACCTCGTACGCGGAGCGCGTCCCGACGAGGACACTCACGACGGCCGGATGACGCAGCGGGTAGGCGATGGCGGCGGCGCGCAGCGGGACGCCGTGCCGCTCGGCGACGGACTTGATGCGCAGGGCGCGCTCCAGGAGCGCGGGCGGCGCGGCCGTGTAGTCGTACGTCGCGCCGGGGCGCGGGTCGGCGAGCAGCCCGGAGTTGAAGACACCGCCGACGACGACGCTCCGGCCGCGCTCGGCGGCCTCCGGGAGCAGTTCGGTGAGGGCGGACTGGTCGAGGAGTGTGTAGCGGCCGGCGCACAGGACGACGTCGACGTCCGTGTCCCGGAGGAAGCGTGTGAGGACCTCGGTCTGGTTCATCCCGGCGCCGATCGCGCCGACGACGCCCTCGGCGCGCAGCCGCTCCAGCGCGGGGTACGCCTGCCCGAAGGCTTCGGCGACGTGCTCGTCCGGGTCGTGCAGGTAGACCGTGTCGATCCGGTCGGTGCCGAGCCGCCGCAGGCTGTCGTCGATGCTGCGCCGTACGCCGTCGGCGCTGAAGTCCCAGACGCGGCGGTGTGTGGCGCGTACGGCGAAGCCGTTGGCCAGGTCGTCGCCGTCCGCGAACGGCAGGGGCTCCAGCAGCCGGCCCACCTTGGTCGACAGCGTGTACTCGGCACGGGGCCGGGAGCGCAGGGCCTCGCCGAGCCGGCGTTCGGCGAGGCCGATGCCGTAGTGCGGGGCGGTGTCGAAGTAGCGGATGCCCGCGTCCCAGGCGGCGTCGACCGCCGCGGCGGCCCGCTCCGGTTCGACGGGGGTGTAGAGATTGCCGATCCCGGCCGTTCCGAAGGAGAGCTCGGATACGCCGACCTCGCCGCGTCCGAGCGTGTTCTGCCGCATTGCGCTGTGCCTCCCCGAAGTTGACACCCAGAATATTCATCGGATGACTGGGTGGCGTCAACACCTTCGAGACCCCGAAGTCCGCCTGGTAGCGGACCGTGTCCATTCAGCCTGTCCGGGGATCGAGGGCATCACCGGTCCGCTCGGGTGCGGCGGGAATTGTCCGACCTATCATGCCAAGTCGGACCCGACGGCCACCGCGGTTCCGACGGGCGCCGGCAGGCGGAGCAGTGCGGTCAGCTCCTCGTTCATGTTCTTCGCCAGCCCGCCGAGGTCGGGTACGGCCTTGCCGTCGGCGACGAGGCCGACGTGGACCTGACCGCCGTACGTCGTCAGCCCCACGGCCAGGGACTGACCGCGCGCCAGCGGCGCCATCGGATAGATCTCACGCAGCGGGCAGCCGCCGAACGACAGCGTCGCGCGCGGCAGCGGCACGCTCGTCACCAGGACGTCGAAGAGAATCCGGGCGGCGCTGCCCGCGAACGGCGCGCCGAGCCGGTGCGCGAGCGGGTGCAGCTGTCCGGCGAGTACGGCGACTGCCCCGGCGCCCCGCGAGGGACCGTCCTTCTTGTTGCGGTCCATGGTCTCGCGCACGGCGGCGAGCCGGGCCGACGGGTCGGGCTCGGAGACCGGCAGCCCCAGGAGATACGCGGAGAACATGTTGCCCGAACCTGTGCTGCCGCCCGCACCGGCGCCCTGTCGGGCCCGGCTCGGCCGCCGCCCCGAGACCGGCACCAGGGCGCGTGGGTCGGAGCGCGGGTCGGAGTCCGGCAGTTCCTCGCCCCGCTCCAGCATCCAGCGCCGCAGCGCGCCCGCCACGGTGGCGAGCAGGACGTCGTTGACCGTGCCGCCGTGCGTCTTGCGCACCTGCCGTACGTCCTCCAGCGCGAGCACGGCCGTGGCGAGGCGCCGGGTGCCGCTGGAGCCCGCCACGAGGGCGGTCGTGACGCGCAGGTCGAGCCGGCTGGCGCGGACGACCGAGGCGCCGATCCCGAGCGCCCGGCCCAGATCGCCGAGCCGGTCCTTCGCCAGGTCGGCCACCTGTGCGGGGCCGGGCAACCAGGAGCGGGGCGGCACGGGGCGGGTGCGGCGGGTGCCGGCGGCGCGCGCGTCGGCGATCTGATCGAAGATGCCGGCGCCGATGGCCACGGCGCGCATGCCGTCCGCGAGTGCGTGGTGCAGCTTCACCAGTACGGCGAAGGGGCGCCCGGCCGGCTCGCCGGCGGGTGTCGCGGCCTCCGGCGCGGCGCCGCCCGTCAGGAGATACATCTCCCAGGGCGGGACACCGCGCTCCAGGGGCCGTTCCATCAGCCGCCCGGCGAGCCGGGCGCTCTCCTCCGCGAAGTCTCCGGGCGGCAGTTCCAGGTGCCTCACGTGTCCGCGTACGTCGAAGTCCCGGTCCACGCTCCACGCGGCGCCGCCCACCGGCAGCAGCACGTCCCGCACCCGCATCCGGAGCCGCGGGACGGCCGCCGCGCGGGTGGCCAGCAGATCCAGCAGCGCCTCGTCGTCGGCGGCGCCCGGCGGCGCCTCGAAGACGGCGAGCGCGCCGAGGTGCATCGGATGGTCCGGGGATTCGAGATGCCAGAAGGCCAGGTCGAGAGGTGCCAGCAGCTCGGTGGTCACGGGGTCCTCATGTCTTGGGGGTCTTGGGGGTCCTGGAAGGTCCGGGGGTCTGGGGCCTCGTGGCCCTGGGGTCTCGCGAAGCGAGAGGCCGCAAGTCAATCGCCTGCGGTCGGTTACGTTCAAGTACGAACACGTTACGCCCAGTTAGCGTCACTGTAACGCCCTACGCCCGTCGCGGCCCGCTCAGCCGTTCCGCACCGGACGGGACGGCACGACGAACTCGCTCCACACGCACTTGCCGCTGCCGCGCGACTCCACACCCCACTCGTCGGCCAGCACGTCCACCAGGACCAGACCGCGCCCCGAGACCCCCGTCTCCCCCGCGTCCTGGATCCGGGGCAGCGCGCTCGACCGGTCCTCGACCTCCAGCCGCAGCCGCCGCTCCATGCCCGGCAGCACCCGGACGGTCACGATCGCGGCACCGTCGGTGTGGGTCAGCGCGTTGGTCATCAGCTCGTCGGCCACCAGCTCGATGTCGTCCGACCGGTCCTCGGCACCCCACGCCCGTACCGCCGCCCGGACCATATGACGCGCCGACGACAGCGCCTCGGGTTCGTTCTGTCCGACATGCTGCTGGAGCCGGCCACCGGTCCTGCCCGCGTACGCGCCCCGCCTGCGCAGCAGCAGTACGGCGACATCGTCCTCACCACCCCGGTCGTCCACCACCGCGCACAGCTGGTCGGCCAGTTGCTGGAGATCGCGCGGGCCGCCCGCGATCACGCCCGCCAGCCGCTGCATGCCCTCGTCCAGATCGGCGCCGGGCATCTCCACCAGTCCGTCGGTGTAGAGGACCAGTGTCTGTCCGGGATCCAGCTCGACGGTGTTCACGGGGTATTCGAGCCGCCCGAACTCCGCCGAGAGCCCCAGCGGCAGTCCGCCCTCCGCGGGCAGCCGGCGGCAGCTTCCGTCGGTGTCCCGGATCATCGGATCGACATGGCCGGCCCGGACCATCCGTACGACGCCCGTGGCGAGGTCGACCTCCGCGTAGACGCAGGTCGCGAAGCGGTCGGTGTCGAGTTCGTGCAGGAAGACCGAGGCCCGCGCCATCACCGTGGCCGGGGTGTGGCCCTCGGCCGCGTACGCCCGCAGCACGATCCGCAGCTGTCCCATCACGGCCGCGGCGTCGGTGTCGTGGCCCTGTACGTCACCGATGACGGCACCGACGCGGCCGCCGGGCAGCGGGATGACGTCGTACCAGTCACCGCCGACGTCCCTGCCGAGCCGGGCCGAGCGGTAGCGCACGGCGATCTCCGCACCGGCCACGGCCGGGATCCGGCGCGGCAGCATCGCCTGCTGGAGCCCTTCGGCGAGATCGTGCTCCTGCTCGAAGAGCACGGCGCGCTGGAGGCTCTGCGCGATGCTGCTGCCGAGTGCGACCAGCAGATTGCGGTCCTCGGCGGTGAAGCCGACCTTGTCGCCGTAGAGCAGTCCGACGGCCCCGATGGGGCGGCCCTGCGCGATCAGCGGCAGATAGGCCGCCGAGGTGATGCCGAGGTGGCTGATGTGGGGCCACAGGCCGGAGTACGACGTGGCGAAGTCGTCCGCGGACTCGATGAACCGCGGGGCGAGCGTACGGATCACCTCGCTCATCGGGTACTCCTCGTCCACCCGCGTGACCCGCGTCCCCGGCACGAAGGAACCCACGGGGCCATCGGCGACCAGATGGATACGCCCCGAGTCGAGGAGGCCCATGACCATGCTGGTGGCGCCGAGGTGTTCGAGCCCGTCGGACTCCTTCAGGACGTCGATGACGTCCTGGACCGTTCTGGCGTGCGCGAGGGCCGCCGTCGCGCCCTCGACGACGGTGGTACGGCGCCGGCGCTCCTCGTCGAGGTCGAGCCGTGCCATCGAGTCGGCGAGTTCCTGGGTGGCGTCGCGGATGATCCCGATGATCCGCCGCGGGCGGCCGGTGGCGTCGCGCCGGACGTGGCCCTGCGAGTGGGTCCAGCGCAGGGTGCCGTCACGGCGCCGGACGCGGAAGTAGGCACCGTAACCCTGGCTGCTGCGGGCCATCGCCTCGCCCACCAGCGCGTCGAGCCGGGCGCCCTCACCGGGCGGCAGGCGCTCCATGACCTTGCTGCGCGTGCCGTCGTACTCGTCGTCGCGCAGATCGAGGATCTCCAGCGCCACCGGGTCCAGGTGGAGCAGACCGCTGCCGAGATCCCAGTCGAAGCAGCCCATGCCGTTGAGGGCCAGGCTCAGCTCCGGCTTCGCGGGCCAGTCGTCGGGGAGCGACGGGGGCCCCGCTTCCCGATCAACCATGGAGTCACTCTGTCATCATTTGTCGGATATCTCGACCGGTCCGGCGTGCGGGTCCCGCCGAGCACCGGGAGGCGGAACTCGGGGCCCGCGACTCCCTGACCGCCGAGCGTGTCCCCGCGGTCGGGCTGGGCTCACTTGCCGACGAGGCTCCACGTACCGTCGCCGGCGCCGGCGCTGTTGAGGGCGGTCCAGTCGGCGTCGTCGAGATCGAGGGCCGCACGGAGGTAGGCGGAGATCGCGTCGGCAGTGAAGGCGACACGGGCGGGGTCCTCGTCGCTCGTCTCGGCGACCTGCTCGCCGGCGAGTCCGCCCATGGTGTGCTCGCCCTCGGTGATGCCGAGCAGGCTCTTGGGCGCCGGGCTGAGGTGGTAGGCGTCGGTGAACCACTCCGGCCCCCGGGTCGAGAGCTGCGAGTCGTCCTTGCCGCCCGCGACGACCAGGGCCGGAGTGGTCATGGTGGAGAAGTCCGGCTTCATGAACGGAAGGTTCTCGGCGGCGAACGGGGTGAGGGTGTCGCCGGTTCCCGTCGCCCCGATCAGCGCGCCGGCCGAAACCGCGGGATGGGAGAAGTCCTCTCCCGCGACACCCTCGGCGTCCAGCACGCGCGCACCGAGGAGGGCGCCCGCGGTCTGGGCGCCCCACGAGTGGCCGACCACGGCAGCGCGCCCACGGTCGGCGCGGCCCTCCAGGCCCGCCTGGACCAGGACATCCACGAGGTGGTCGAGGACCGCGTGCAGGTCGGTGATCCGTACGCGCCAGATGGTGGCGAAGCGCGGGTCGTCCCAGGTGATGGCGGTGCGCCGGGAGTCCAGGTGGGTGGGCTGCACCACGACGAATCCGGCGGCGGCCCACCGGTCGACGAGGGGCCCGTACCCGTCCAGTGACCACGCGTTCCCGTGGGAGAAGACGATCACGGGCAGGTTCCGGCCCGACCGGGGTGCGGTGACCTTCACCTGAAGGTCGATGCCTCGCCCGGGCGAGGGGACAACGATGGGCTTGACCGAGACGATCTGCCGGCCGAGGGAGTGGGACGAAGACATGAGGGTCCTGCGCTTTCCATGAGTACCGGGATGCCATAATTTGGCGGAGCACCGTTCCGCCAAATTAGCGGAACATTGTTCCGCGAGCAAGGGGAGGCATCCGTGCCGGAGTTGGTCGGGGTACGCCAGGCACAGGCTCAGCGCACCCGCGACGGCGTGCTGGAGGCCGCCGCGGCGGTCTTCGTGGACCGGGGCGTCCAGGCTCCCGTCCGCGACATCGCCGACCGCGCCGGCGTCGGTGTCGGCACGGTCTACCGGAACTTCCCGACCCGCGCGGATCTCGTCACCGCCGTCTACCGGCACCAGATCGACGCCTGCGCCGCTCTCGCGCCGCGGCTTCTTGAGGAATCCGCCTCGCCGTTCACCGCTCTGACCCTGTGGACGGACGCGTTCGTGGACTTCCTGGTGACCAAGCACGGCCTCGGCGCCGCACTGGGGTCCGGTGATCCGGGGCTGGAGAACCTCCACGCCCTCATGCTCGACACCCTGGTCCCGGCCTGCGCGTCACTGCTGGACGCCTGCGCCGCCACCGGGGAACTCCGCCCCGGTGTCGCCGCCTACACACTCCTGCGCGCCATCGGAAACCTCTGCATCACCGGCCCCGACTACGGCCAGGCCGACGCCAAGGGCATGGTCGCCCTCCTCCTCGCCGGATGCCGCGGCAAGGGATGACGGCTGCCTCGGCGCACTCCCCCGTACGCCGGCTGCGGGCCGGTCAGCCCTGGAAGGTGGCGGGCCCGGCCGGGTCGCCGTCGGGCGACGCGGGGACGAAGCCGTCGTCGGACAGCGTGCCCGGGTCGGACAGCGTGCCGGGGTCGCCGTCGAGCGGCCCGTCGGCACCCGGCCGCTCCGGGGACATCGGCATCACCGGATAGTCGGGGTCGACGCCGCCGTCCGGGTCCTCCGACGGCGAGGGGCAGTCGCGCGGGTCCGCCATGGGCTCGGACCACTGCTCGTCGGGCGCCGGGCCGTCGGGTGCGCGGCAGTCGGGCGAGGGGGCCGGGTCGGTCCCGGACTCGTCGGGTTCCGGGACGGCCGGATCGGAGCCGCCCGGGTCCGGGCTGTCCGAGCCGCCGTCGTCCGGCGCGGGCGGTTCCAGCGACGGGTCGATGATGTCGGTGTCCGGGGGGTACGGCGGCGGTACGTCGGGCTTCTTGTCCTGGTCGCCGTCGGTGCCGGTCTTCCGCTCCAGCCACGTGTTGTCGACGGCGTTGACGATCACCAGGGCCTTCACGACCTGCGTGCTGCGGTTGACCACGACGACCCGGTCGGGCCGGTAGCCGCTCCACGGTGTGCCCTGGTGGACGGCGTCGGCGCGCAGCGCGACGGCCGGGCGCAGCGGGTTCCCGCAGGCGCAGCGGACCCTGGGCAGTCCGCGGTCGTCGACGAGGACGGCGGTGCCGCTCTGGAGTACGGCCTGGAAGGCGGCGGGCGCGCCGTCCCGGTAACCGTGGTTGGTGACGCGTACGTCGGCGCGCAGCACGACGGGGGTGAGCCCACGCAGGAACGTCGGGACGGACGCGGCGTCGACGCCGGCCCCGCGAGCGAAGGCGGCGGTCTTGGCGCGGTCGGCGGTCAGGAGGCGGACCTGCGCGTCGACGTCGCAGCTGGGGGTCGACTTCGTACCGCCGTACAGCCCGGCGGTGGCGCCGGAGACGGAGCGCAGCGTCTGGGGGCGCTTGGTGGGGCTGCTCGAATCACCCGGTTCGCTGGGCGCGCCCGGTTCGCTCGGTGACGGGGGTGGCGAGGGCTCCGCGTCCGGCACCGGCGCCGCGGTCGACTCCGTGAAGGGGTGGGGGCCCGGGGCGGCGAGGGGCTGGAGGGTGACCTTCGCCGCGGCCGCCGCCTGCGCCGCTTTCGCCGCCCGCGCGTCCTTGCCGACGCTGTCCTCGCCGCAGCCGGCCGTGATCAGGATGCCGGCCGACAGCACGGCGAGCGCGGCGTGCCGACGTCGAACGGGTAGGCGTCGCACAGGGTCTCCCAGCTGTTCGTCCTGTCCGGAATGTGACTCCATATCTGCCGGACACCGGGCCGCCCCGCAAGCGGGGGCGGCGGACGGGGGACGCGCCGCACACGTCGAGCGCCGGACGGGCTGTCCGCC